>QMLL01000316.1 GCA_003646715.1 Deltaproteobacteria bacterium | reverse complement strand
TTAGAGAAGATGCTGGAGAAGTTGAAGTCGCAGAAACATTATGGATTAATCGAGGTAGAATTTGAAAAACCCCGGCAAACTGGTATAATTTATCTTCAGAACGGGAAAGTAATAAAAACTCAAATGGTAACGGAGACTCTCAAAAAAACTTACGCTCGCGACTACCCCCTGAAGAGGTTAGTCAAGCTCTCTGCTGAGCGAATAGGTATCATCAACGTCTACAGGGTCAAAGCTAAGATTGCAAAAGAACCAATTCAACCTCCGTTTATGACAAAAGGTAAAGAGGCGGAAACTCTTAATAGGACTGACACAGCTCACTTTGAGGTTCAAAAAAGGATGATTTCGAAGGTGGGGGAAATCTTTAGCAAGCTTGAAGTTATTTTGAAGAAAGTTAGAGGGGAATTTGACTTCACCTACCATCTCCGTAAAATATGACTTGAACTTGCGGACACGTATCCATTCCTTGATCCTTTTGCAGGAGAAATTGAATACAGGGATGGGAAAATGGAGCTGCTAATACCGCCGGGGAAGGGTGAAAACCTGGAAGAGGGAATAAAAGAACTGCTGCTAAGGATGATTGATCTGGTTTCTCCGTTTATTCCCGAAGGAGTGATGAATCAAATCCTTAAACCATATTCAGAAATTTTACGGGGATGGGGCATGGGTTAGATGACACAGAAGAGGGGGATAAATGGCATTCAGTGAAGAAAAGAGAAAAAGGAAGAATATAAAGCTGGTGAAGGGTTCGAAAGAAAGTGAAGCCAATCTGGAAGAGGATTGGGCACTGGAACCCCCGGACGCTGACGAAGTTGATGAATTGCTGGATGACCTTGAAGATGTTTTAAAGGTTACCACGGGCACGTCAAAAGAAAAAAGACTCGACACGCAGGGATTTTACTCAGGGTGTTCTCCATCGGTTCGAGTAACAGAGCAGGACCTGAAAGAGGCACTGAAAGCCATGTCCACGCCGGTGGGTGAAGCCCCCAGGGGACTGGGCGGTAAAACTCTGACGGAAAGCAGAGTTGAGTCTGTCGAAAAAGCCAGCGTTACAACCCCACCTGAAATTCGCCCCAATTACAGGTTAGCACTTAAACTCTCGCTTGTCTCCGGTATTTTCTTTCTCTGTCTAATGCTTTTCAGCTATTTTTTCTTTTCTAGTTCTATGATCAGCATAGAAAACGGGATAAAAGCAAAATGGTCCGCGTATATGGTTGATCAAAAAAAAGGAGAAATCAGAAGCTTACTCTTTCCACTTGCAAAATCAATGGAGATTAGCGTTGTTAAAGGAGGAAAGCCGAAGGTGAATCTCACAGGGAAAGAAAGTGACCGGTTGATTGATTCTTTACCAGCCAGTGTAAAAGCCGAAGGCCTGCTGGTGCTCTGGTTCCGAGAGAAACCTGGAAAGTTAAAAGTGAGAAAGGCTGTGGGCAAGAAAAATATAGTATACGCAGGGAGACAATCAATACCACTCGCTGAAATTGCAACAGGGAAAAGTAACGGTTTATCCCGACCCTTGCGTGATGCTCTCGCAAAAGTTTCTTCCGGAGAACCTGGGACTTACGCGGAAGGTGTTTTGAAAACAGAAAGCGCTCTTCCTGTTGTTTATGGTCTCAAAAACATCCCGAAGACGCGGCAGGTTATAGGTTATCTGGGAGTAGTCGATACCTCTAAGGCTGATGAAATTCTAAAAGGGATTGGCTTGAAATTCAAACGCTTTACTCTTTTGATTGTAGGCGTTGAATTTGCGATTTTCTTGTGTATTGTTAGTTACATGGTGCTCTATAACCGAAAAAGAAATATGGCAATCTATGACCTCGGGCATCGTATTGATCTGATGTCTCTTGGTGATCTTGAGCAAAAGATACGTGTAAACACAGGGGACGATCTTGATTTTCTAGCAAAAAAACTAGCCGCGATGCAGGCCAGCTTCCTGGGTGCAATATCGCGGCTAAGACGTCGTCGAAATATTTAGATTTATTCCTTTTCTTATTTTTTCTCGCTTTTGTGTTCTTTTTGTTCGACTTCTTTTTCAGGTTGTCCGAAGGCGTCAAGCCAGCTTTTAAGTGCCTTTATTTCCTTGTCGACGCTTTTTGATCCCATTTCTTTTGCTATTAGGTATTCGTCTAGCAGGGCTCTATACTGTGAAACAAGCTTTTGTTCCAGTGCTCTTACTTCAGCCCTTCTCTTCTTAATATTTGCCTCTGCAAAGGCAAGGAGAGCCTCTTTTGCTTCTTCAATGGTCGCGAATTTTTGCCCTGCAATTTCCTTCGCATCTTCTGCGATTAATGGCAATGGGTTAAAACCGGCAACCGGGTGACCATCTAACCAGCCAATTCTGCCTTCACAGAGAACGATGGTTTCACCGTTGTATTTAAAAAAGTATTTTGGTTTGACAATAAGCGAAAATAAACCGACGAGAATCAGGAAGGCCAGTAAGCCAATCAGTCCCTTTTTCAACAAATCCCTATTAACTGCCGATAGCACGAATCGATCGTCCTTGGTAGCTTCCATCGTTTACCTCCCGTTAATAGCAGCAATAATCATGTCTCAAGAACGAATGCTAAATTACAAGAATAACCTTTCAAAGTCAAACCATATATAATCCAATTATGCTCTTTTCATGTTCCATGTTTTTTGTTAACTTCAAAGTGTTGGATTATTTTGTTTACAGGATGTTGGTACTGACCTGATTTCAGCCTGGAGGATAAAAAATGTGCGAGGCGAATGCTTACCTGATCAAAGACGGTAAAGAAGAAATGGTAATGGAAGCTGTTGACACCGTTGAAAACGAAGACGGAAAGTTGAGAATGGCAAACATTTTTGGTGAACAGAAGATTCTCAAGGCGAAAATCAAAAGCATGTCGCTGGTCAATCACAAGATTATACTGGAAAGCGTATAATATATCTTTTAATCTGTTTAATCAGCGGCTTTGGTTTGATCCTGCCTGTGGTGGGTTTCCATGTACCAGAGAAGTTGTCTGCAGATGCCTCTTATAATTTTGACTTCTCTGGAAAGGAGCTTGAGCCGGGATAGGAAACGCTTGATATTTTGAAACCAGTAATCAGGATTTTTGGGATCGATAAAATCAATCTTTATTAATACCTCTTTTAGATGTTCATACATGCCTTCCAGTTCGTAGAAACTGGCGAGGCGTGGAGTAAAAGGAGGAGACAGATCCTTGCCCGCCACAAATATTTCGTAGCAAATTACCATGACAGCCTGGGCAAGGTTAAGCGAAGTACATTTACCCGTGGGTATGGTGACCGCCGTATGACAGTATCCGAGTTCACGATTCGCAAGCCCTTTGTCTTCGGGACCGAATAATATGGCGATTTTGTTGTTTTGTGAAATGTCTACAAGTTCTTCCGCCAGTTGTCGAGGATCCCTGATTGTTTGCCTGTGACTTCCCGTTCGTGCCGTCGTGCCTACCACCCAGTTAAACTCGAACAGGGCTTCTTGAAGGGTATTGTAAATCTTGATGTTTTCCACTATTTCGACAGCGGCAACCGTGGCCATTTTCTGGATTCGTTCCAGGTCGTAGTTTTTTGGATTAACAACTACAAG
>QMLL01000315.1 GCA_003646715.1 Deltaproteobacteria bacterium | reverse complement strand
TGGCTGGCCGAAAATGATTCGCTCTCCCCAGCTGCGGCTCACAACAATCTCGGCGTGGTGCTCGAGGCCATGGACAGTCTGCAGGAAGCCGAGGCGCAATACCGGCTTGCAGTGGAGCTAGAGCCCAACTACGCCGATGCCTGGTTCAATCTCGGCAACTTGGCCCGAAAACAGGGAAAAAGAAAAGAGGCCCTCGAATATTATCTCCGGGCCAGGGAACTGGAAGGAGTTACTGCCGATGTCGAAGAAGCCAGGGCTGCGCTCCTCATGGAACTTGGAAAACCCCAAGAAGCTTTCAAGGCTTACAGTAATGTGCTGGCTGTTGATTCCACCGCAGGCGGAGCGCTTATCGGAGCTGGAGATGCGCTCTGGCAGCAGGGTAAAAAGATAAAGGCTAGAAAATATTACCGTCGTTACTTGGAATGTTTCGGCACCCAGGAAGCTCCGGCCTACCTTTTGGAGCGGATCTCCCGGAATAGAACATCCTCAGGAAAAAATTAAAGCCCCTCCCCTGATTTTCCGATAAAATGATCAGGATTGAGACCGGTAAATTTTAATTCGCCGGCATTAAATAGAACGTGGCGACCTGAATCCGTTTTTTAAATTTAAAACCCTCCTGGAAAAAACTGAATCGGAGTTAGGTCGCAACTATAGTGTATTGTTCCATTAGTCAAGGATGATTTTTCTGAGAAAGGGATTTCTCATGGACCTACTCCTGATCGCAGCATTGGCCGGCTGTGTGCCTTCCCTTTTTTATGCATTTGTGCTCGGCTACAGAAAGTTCCGTGTGCGAATCCGGAGTGCTTTGCCGGATGATGGCCTGACTCAAATAGTGCTTTTTGCTGTGGCCTTCTTTTGTTTCGGATCATGCCTGTTTCTCCTGTTCTGGAGTTTTACTACCCAGCTTCCCTATTTCCACCGTGAGAAAGCCTTGATTATTGCTCTGTTGTTCCTGCTGATGGGGATTCTTTGCGTGCAGGTTATGCAATTCATACGCTTGCAGAACGGTAACCAACGGCCGAGTGCAAGAGTTTCCAATCAAATCAGGAGGAACCAAGCGAAACGTGTTATTCGTCCCTACATTATTTCAAACAGCAAAACCTGATCGAAATTCATTAAACACTGCTCTCTGTGACAGGCTGCAGCTCTATAAAATTTCTTTTAGAGAGCACATCTTGTTAACTGAAAGCTGAAATTATAGATTTAATCAAGAAGGTTTAGACCAAAAACAAAGTTAGGATGGTAGATAACCAATGGCGGAAGAGAGCTTACGACAGTTGACTGAAGATTTATCCCGCAGGAATCAGGAATTGGAGAGTATTAAGCCCTTATCGGAATTTTTCGATACTGAGACCGGGGAATTCGGCTGGCTTATTACCCCCGATCAATTTGTTGATTTTTGGGTGGCCGCTGTTTTCCTGTTGGTTGGCACTTGGCAGATAATCACCATGTTTTTCCTGGTAATTGGGTAAGCTTGAGCCTCCCAGTTCCGGATGGGGCGGTTCTGAGGTTGAAACTCCGGAGGATAAACGAAGCGAATCATTGTTTATTCACTGCTCGGAAGATGGTCTGGTATTGGGTGGGTAATCCAATGTTCTCTACATAGAGGAGTGGTTCAGGCTATTGGACTTATCATTTTCTTCTTTTCTCCTGCATATTTTCAATCAGTAGTTTCTTTCCCCCTTGAAAAAGATGTGGACCCTTTTTCAAAATTAAAAACCAGCGCAGAACCCTCACTTGACAGTTCTTCACCGTTTCTTTCTCATCTTTTGAGGTGTCGGGTTTAATACCGGAAGAGCACTTTCGCCACACAGGGAACTGCTTTGGCTGAAATCCAGAGACGGCTTAGGAAAGGAAGCTGTTCGCTAATAGAGATAAAATTAAAGTTTAATCCCAGCTTGCCGATTTTATCAGATAAGGCCAAGTGAGCAAGTTTATATGCGGTCAAGGCTAACCTGCAAATGAGACTGGGGGTGTCTTGCCCGTTGAAGGGGGTGGTGGATGCAATCCCAATGCTGATCCAAACATTACCTCATAAAAAGAGTTCAGTAGGGCTGAATCGAAGGTTAAGAGGTTTACTTTCTGAATAAGACAGGTATAATCTGGCAAAAAATTCCCCTTTAGCAGTATTAAAGCACAAAAAGAACCCGGATTTAAAATTCAATTTTGCAGGGAGAGGAATAATCCCTCTTTCGGCTAATTTTTTTTAAAGTTTAGGGGGTAAAAGCCGATTAAAAATATAGTATAGTACCTTAGTCTCATCCTCAGTGTGTCTTCAACGCTTGGCCTGAAAATTTTGATATAAATATGACTCAAAAATAAAAGCACGGTGCAAAAGGAGGAGTTATGCTTATTTGTTACAATCTCGAATGAATAAAAAGATGTTGGGAACTTTAAGAAAACAGTTTCCAGGAGGGGAACTTTCTTTGAATGAACTTTTCTCAAGGAGAGAAAAATGAAATATCTGCTTAAGGTGACCAAGGTTATCACCTTACTGTCATTTCTGCTTACACTTACATCTTTACCGACATTTGCTCAGAATACCGCACCTGTTCCAACGACATTTGAGATTTTGAGTCCCTCCGACGGCAACGAGCCGTTTCTGATTAACCAGAACTATTTCTCGGGTTCGACTCAGAATACGAGGATCTTCTATGGAGGCGATTTCGCCCCGGCTGCGGCTGGTAACACCACCAAGATTGCCAAGGGGTTTCATGTTTGGAAAGACAATAACTCCAACAATAGTGTGGACGAGGGTGAAACAAAAGCCCGCGGTAACAGCCCCAACAGCCGCTTGACCTTAGGGGGAACCGAGCGGTAGATTTCAGGTGTCTCCGAGCCGCTGTATGGTTCAGAGGGCGCCTCGGTGATAGCCAACTTGGGCTGGCGGGCTTCTGTGACCTCTTTCGATGATGATGACCTCGGAGATTACACCAGCACCTGGTTGTGTTACACCGGCTCGGTGGGTTTCATCGCCATAAACGAGGAAGATTCGCTGGTCATCCGGCTTACCGGATACGTGGATCCGAACAACAGGATGAAATACGATGATCCGAATCTGGCGTCTAACAGCACCTATGGCGGTACTTTACTCGAAAGCGAAGAATACATTTTCGACCCGGCCAATCCAGCCAATGATGGCAAAAACGGGGTGAGGTTCGGTGTTGTTCCCTCCACCCTGCCTGATGGAGCTTCTTTCAACGGGAATCTTTTTGTTTGGGTGCCCAATTTCATCCAGGGTGATGGTACTTATGACAACAGCCTGCGTAATGGCTGGTATTTCGTTGATGCGAACATCTCCGACGGTAGTACGAGCAGCCAGAGTTCCGCAGGCACATTGGATTCGGCCAGTACAAGGGTCGGACGGGGAGTCGGCGAGCTGAAAGACAGCCTGTATGTGATCTATTTCACCGCTACTGATGATGGTATTCCTCCGGCCACCGGTACGGATTCTCTCTTTATTTTGGTGAATGACTCGATCGCCAACCCTCCACCTATATTCACCACTCGCGAGGTGGTGGATCATTACGGCAATGTGGTCACCTATCTCAATTCCAGCACAGAGTTTT
>QMLL01000314.1 GCA_003646715.1 Deltaproteobacteria bacterium | reverse complement strand
GCGGTTAGGTCTCAGGATACGTACGGAGCATCCGAGGGACTCCCTTTGATGCTCAATGTAACTGGGCGCGTTATGATGGGAATGCCCTGCGAAATTGTTTTAAGACCCGGAGAAGCTGTAGCCATTACCACTGGTGGGATGTTGCCGGAGGGCGCAGATGCTGTAATTATGGAAGAATACTGCCACGTCCTTGATGAAGAAACCATCGAAATAACAAAGTCCGTAACGCCGTGGGAAAATGTACTTCGCCCCGGAGACGATGTGGTAAAAGGATTGGAACTCTTTTCCCGTGGTCACAGGCTCCGCTTCCAGGATATCGGGCTTCTGGCAGCCCTCGGTATAGAAAAGGTGGAGGTGTTCAAGAAACCTGAAATTTCGGTCATTTCAACGGGCGACGAGATAGTGGACCCTTCAACCAGAGAAATTCCTTCAGGAAAAGTTCGAGATGTAAACGGACCAAGCATTTATGCAAGATTGAATTCCATGGGATATTTAACAAGGCATCTCGGCATTGTTCCGGATGATGAAAAGAAGCTGCTTAAAACGTGCGAAGAAGCTTTGTTTGGAGAAAAAGAATCTGATGTATTGTTACTTTCCGGGGGAAGTTCCATTGGTATGCGAGATTTTACCCTGAATGTAATTTCAAGTTTACCGGAAAGTAGAATCCTATTTCACGGCATCGCTATCAAGCCTGGCAAGCCCACCATTTTTGCAACTGCTGGGAACAAAGCTATCTGGGGATTACCGGGGCATCCCGTGTCTTCAATGATCGTGATGCTGTTCTTCGTGGAACCATTTTTAAGAAGACTTGAAGGGGCAAAGGAAAATAAGAATTTTGATAAATCTGTCAGAGCAACTCTGGCCGTAAATTTACCATCCGCTCAAGGGAGACTTGATTTTGTACGAGTAACACTAAACACGGATGAAGCCGGGAATATCTTGGCACACCCGGTTTACGGGAAATCTGCCATGATCTCAACCATGACGGAAGCAGACGGGCTGATAGCAATTCCCACTCACAGCGAAGGACTGGACGAGGGTACGGAAGTGGAGGTGATACTATTTTGATCAGGGATTGTGGCCAAAAACTATGTTAACTGGTTCCACGTCATCAATGTTCAATTCCACGCTAACCGCTTTTTTAATAATATCTATACTTGCAACGAGTTTCCCTTTTTTGTCGTTTTTCTTGAGAAGAATTCCGACACATCCGGCAAGCGGCCCGTTCACCACTTTTACCATTTCACCTTCCCTGAGGTAAGGATGCGGCCTGATAATCATTTGATTGTCGAGAATTTTTCTCAGGCTTTCAATTTGATAATCGGGGATGGGCAGCGGTCCTTCTGAATTTTTCAGAATCCACACAACTCCCTGGGTTCTCAGGATCTCTACGTTAGTGTAATTATCAAGAATCGTATTTACAAATACGTATCCTGGAAAAAGGGGAGTCCAGATCTTTTTCCTGCGATCTTTTCTCTTGCTCCACTTTTCGAGGAGAGGCAAAAAGCAGTCGATGGATTTCTTTTGAAATCTCGAATAGACTTCTTTTTCGTGCCTCACCTGCACGTATACGGCAAACCAGGCCTTATTTTTTCCTGCGATAGAAGGATAAGTGATAAATCTCCCTCCGGCATATTCTTCCCCACTCAATATGTTTGGCATTACGAGCCCCCTAATATCTCAACCAAAGGACAAAACCGAACACCCCAAAATTCAGATTTGCCAACCCTTTGTCCTATTTCTTCAATAATTACAACCGCAACAAACCCTTTCGCTGAATACTATTTTACCTTTTTTTTCCTATCTAGTCATGTTTTTTATCTTTGCGGCCGTATTTTTTAAGGTAAACCATCAAAATGGATATGGCTGCCGCTGTTACTCCGGGAACCCTGGCCGCCTGACCTAGGTTAATGGGCTTAATTTCGGTCAGTTTTTGTTGCACTTCCAGTGATAAACCGGGCACCCTTTCATAAGAAAAGTCCGCCGGGATCTTTATTTGTTCCAGGTTCTTAAACCGGGCGACTTCTGCTTCCTGTCTTTTTATGTACCCCTCGTACTTGCAGTGAATTTCCACCTGCCTCTTCACCCGAGGTGGCAGATTATCCGGATTATATGCAGGGCCTTCTGGGTCATCACCACCGCCGGCAACTACGGATGAGCCAGAATCATTTTGATTTTTCTCCAGAATCCTCAACTTTTCGTAGTCGATCTCCGGTCTCTTTAAAAGCTTATCCAGAGGCACGGGAGCAGAAAGAGGCTGGCTCCCCCATTCTTTCAATTGAAGATTTATCTTTTCCGTTGGCTTCAGCTTGGTACTGCGAAGTCTTTCGATCTCCCGTTTCAGGAGTTCTCGCCTTTCTTTCAACTCTTTGAAAATGTCCAGAGAATGCAAACCCAGTTCATAGCCTTTTTCCATGAGGCGAAGATCGGCATTGTCTTCCCGAAGAAGAAGCCTGTATTCAGCACGGGAAGTAAAGATCCGATAAGGCTCATTGGTACCCCTCGTGACCAAGTCGTCAATCATAACTCCCATGTATGCCTCCGAACGAGACAGAATGAAGGGTGGTCGCCCCTGAACCTTACACGCCGCATTTATTCCGGCCCACATTCCCTGAGCAGCCGCCTCTTCATATCCCGAAGTACCATTGATCTGTCCGGCAAGAAATAAACCTTCCACTAGCTTGGTTTCCAGTGTAGGATAAAGCTGGGTTGGCTGAACAAAATCGTACTCAATTGCGTACGCAGGGCGCAAGAATTCCGCTTCTTCCAGGCCGGGAATGCTATGCACAAGCTCAATCTGTATCTCGTAGGGAAATGAATTTCCCGTTCCGCTCGCGTATATTTCTTCTGTGTCCAGCCCTTCCGGCTCAAGGATAATTTGGTGGTGGTCCTTGTGAGGGAATTTCATTATTTTGTCTTCAAGAGAAGGACAGTACCTTGCTGAGACACCCTTTATCTGCCCGCTATAAAGTGGAGACAGCGAAATATTTCTTGCAATTATTTTGTGTGTTTCGGGACTGGTTTTCCCCATGTAACAGGAAACCTGTGGCATTGTGATCTTATCGGTAAACAGAGAAAAAGGCCTTATCACTTCATCGCCTTTTTGCTCTGTGAACTTCGAAAAATCTATAGATCGCCGATGAAGCCTTGCAGGAGTCCCAGTCTTCATCCTTCCCATCCGAAAACCAAGTTCTCGTAAGTTATCCGCCAGGGCATTGGAAGGAAATTCTCCGGCTCTTCCGGAAGGTATTTTTTTTCTTCCGATATGAATTAGCCCGTGAAGAAACGTACCTGTGGTTAGAATCACCGTCTTGCCCAGAAAAGCAGTTCCAAGGTCATCAATGACACCAACCACTTTCCCGTCTTCAACAAGGAGTCTTTCAACAAGAGCCTGCTTTAAATCAAGTCGTTCCTGCTTTTCCAGGACATGTTTCATTAACGTCCGATATCGCACTTTGTCATTTTGCGTTCTCGTACCCTGGACCGCAGGGCCTTTCTTGGTGTTAAGGGTTCGAAACTGAATGGCGGTTTTATCGGTAATCTTGGCCATCTCACCACCAAGAGCATCAATTTCTTT
>QMLL01000313.1 GCA_003646715.1 Deltaproteobacteria bacterium | reverse complement strand
TGCCGAGAAAGTTTTCAAATTCTCTCGACCCCAGGTATTCATTACTTCCAATCTTTTCTGGGGGAAGTCCTACAATATCAGAGACTGCATCGAACAAATCCTTCTGAATGATGGTTAATCGTCTTTGGATCTTTGCCTTCGCCTGTGCCTTCTCAAGCAGTTGGAAGCATTTATCCGGGAGGGGATTATCCGGAAGGTATTTCCGAACCAATTTCAACATCGAGTCCACCAGTGCTGGAGGAATTGTGATCTTGTGTTTTCTTTGTAGATAGGCCAGATTTGCTGTGAGTAGCTCCCTGGTTTCCTTTTCTGTAAGGCCTCTAATCTTGAGCACAAAAAACCGATTCCTTAACAGGTTGTCATTCTCCACAAATTTTGAATAGTAGTAGTTGGTTGTGGTTACAATGACGGGTGAATTCAATAACAGAGAATGAACACTTAGCCCCATTTCAAATAAAGTATGAATCTCATCGAAGACCAGAATGATATTTTTATCAATGTTTTCCTCTATTCTGGATAATCTTTGGTTTACTGTTATGCTGTCTTGGGCACCGCTGAGTAGTTGCTTGGTGTCGAAGAGAAGGAATTTTTCGTTGTTAATGAGTCCCTTCTCCATGGAATTAGAAATGAAGTCTTTAATAAACTCGGTCTTATTGAGTTTGGCGGGGCCGATGATGAGGGGACAGCGGCTTCTGGTAGATATCAAAAATTCCTCCAGTTTGGATATCTTGTCCTTTCTGGCTGGGATTCTTTTAAATTCTTCATTTTTGACCAATTGTGTCAGTTCGCAGCCATATTCCTTCAGGAAGGAGAGTTTCTTCGCTAGGTGCATCTGTGGTGGATGTTCCGTGGACTCTTCACGAAAGACGGATTCCATATTCCTTACAATTTCCTCGAGTTCGCTTTTAATGGGAATCTCCACTTGTGTTTTTTCTATCTTTTGGTAATTTCCCTTTGCTGCATTTATGTTTCCTGAGATATAGTAAGCGATTGCCAGACCCAAATAGGCTTCTTCCTGATCGGGTTCAAACTCGATGGACTCTGTATAGTAAGAGATAGCTTTTTGATATTCTCCCAGATTTAGCATCAAGTGGCCGAGTCCAGCATAGGCTTCTGGATTATCTCCTCTTCTTAATAAAGAAACCCGAAAGGTGTTTTCTATCTTTTTATAGATCACATCAAGGCTAAATTTATCTTCGTTTATAACAGCATACCAGAGTAAGGTATCCCCTTTGTAGTATTCAAGATTGCTTCTTCTGTGATTTTTAAACCTCTTTTCGGCTATTTGTTCGATGCTTTTAGGAGTAGTTTCTTCCGTGAGCTCTTCAAGAGAGAACATCCTTTGCAAATTCATTCGATTTCCTTCAATAGTTGTAATGCTTTACATTGCTTTCTAATAAATTCTCTTTTTTGGGTTAGAAAATTTTCCACCTCTGCCAATGGCGTTGCATACTGTTGTCTGGAAAGTTCTATTAATCTGTTCACGAGGGTGCCATTTCTGGGCACCTGTTCATAGAGGCAATTCAAAGTAAATATTCTTCCAGCCTCTTTTCCGGATAGCAACCTGACGATAGCTTTATAATTGGGCATGTTCACAAATTCGTTAGCAGAGATGATGTTTGCAAATTCTCCGGTCAGATAATTAATTGCGTCTCTATGTCCTGTTCTGAATACAATCAGGGTGCCGGCATTTCCGAAAATAGCATTTATGAGCAGATCAGTTGAAGGGCCACCTTCGATGGGGGGCAACCTGAGCTGTTCTAGATGTTGATGCGCAAGGACCAGGTTAACCTTGTATTTTCTTCCTTCCGCCAATAGGATGGGGAAACTCTCTGTGAGAAAATTATGGAATTCGTCCACGTAGAGGTAAAAGTCCTTTCGTCTCTCAGGTTTTATTCTGGATCTGGCAAGGATAGTATTCTGTAATTTCAGCATGAGAAGAGAACCCAGGAATTGCGCATTTTGCTCGCCAATTTTCCCTTTTTGAAGCGTAACTAAGAATATTTTTTGCCCATTTACTATTTCATCAAAATCTATGAGTGTCTTTTCCTGTCCTACGATATTCCTGATGATATGGTTAGAAATCAATTTCCTGAACTTTGAGGTAAAGTAGGTAGCGTCTTTCTTAACTTCGTGTTTTATATTAGGCCATTCGTTTTCCCAGTAGTCCTTTACTTCTGGATCATCGATTTCCGTAATCACCAATTGTAGAAAATGATCATCTGTAATCAGTCTTGGTATCTCCGAAAAGCTGGGTACAAATGATTTGACTTCCAGCAGTGACCTTATCGCCATTTCACTAACCTCTTGAAATACCGGTCCTGTAAAACTAGCGGGCCATAATCTCAAAAATAATGTAAATATTCCATCGATTATTAATTCTTTTTCCTCTTGTGATTTGGCCTCTAACAGTCTTAAAGCAAAAGGGTATTGAGTATCTGAAGGATCAAATATTACCACATCTTTTTCTCTGTTTTTGGGTATCATGTTAAGCAGATCCTCTACTAAATCACCATGGGGATCAATTACTGATACCGTTTTTCCTGCCTTTATATCTTGCATGATCAGATATCTCATCAGAGCCGACTTGCCTGTTCCTGTCTGTCCAATTATGTAAATATGTCGTCTCCTTGCTTCGTCTGGAATATAGATAGGTCTCTTTATGCCGTAATAAACATTTTCTCCTAGACAGATCTCGTCTTTTTGCAAGTCTTGCTTTGTCGTGACGACTACTGGAGCCGGGATCTCTCTATATGTCTTGAGACTTATTCCAGGTAGTTCCTCTTCCACAGGTACGACCAACTTTGCGGCACAGCTTGCTTCCCGAGGATCTGTTAAATAAATAAGACGTTCCAGTCCCTCCGGGGCGTCAGCGGAGAACCATCGCTCAAACTCTGAATACTTCAGATTGTTCAGTGCAATATTTCGCTGGGTAGGATTTTCAGGTTCAATGAATCTGTAACTCGATTTTGGAGGTAAGCCTTCCCTGTCAGTCGTTATTTCTTCTTGAAAAGTCAGATTTCCAGAAATCTCTGTTCCTATTAAATCTTTTAAATATTGAGGAATCGTTTCATTGCTGGCAATCTGAATTTTCGTCAGAAACAATCTATCCCAGGCACGACAAAGCGATGAGTAATAATTGTTGTGTTGTAAGTCATGGAGTAATGAGATACCCGCTTTTAACTGTTTATGTTTGAAAGACGATGGATTTTTCTCGTAATCGGAAAGGAGTTCCCGTTGTTCCAGATTCATCTTGTGCAATATTTCCATTTCCCATGGGAATAGGCGTGCGGGTTTTAGAGTTATGCTGAAAACAACAGGATTTTTATGATACATCAATGCCCGGACTATCTTAGAGAACGTATTGGTGCTTTCAGAGAAGGGGTGTATAATGTAGAAATCTTTTGCCCCGAGAGATATTTGATCAGCAGGTCGTACTAGCTCGGATATAGTAGTGAGTTCAAAAGGAGAAAAGAACTGCAAAAATTCTTCCTCACTTTGTACTACCTCAAAATCGTACATCTGGATTTCGTAGGGTATCAGACTTGTGAAGTTAGATAATACTTCCCTTGCTATTGATCTTGA
>QMLL01000312.1 GCA_003646715.1 Deltaproteobacteria bacterium | reverse complement strand
TCAGAAGGCTTAATTCTTCTTCACTGGACTTAACGTTACATGGAATGATGTGCAACTTCTCCATTTGGGTGTTTTTTCTAGCTGCAAAGAGCGGGATTTCTCCCAGATAGAAGTTGTAGAGACCGGTTCCGTTGGATTTGATATCGATGCCGAAAGACACTCCAACTCCACACTGGGGATCATGACCCAGGATCAAAGTGTTTTGTTTTAAAGCTGCAAGGCTTGCTCCCAGATTAACGGCAGTGGTGGTTTTACCGACTCCGCCTTTTTGACTTATAATTGAGATAACCTTGCCCATAGTAATATCCCTCGACTATTCAAAGCCGAAGCTTGTTTTTCGTTCATTAGGTTTTGATTGTTCGTATTCGGTATAAAAGTCCTGAAAGACCAATTTTTTCATGATCTCGGCGATCATTTCCGGTGAACCGCTGTAATCCGCCAATCCTTCAGACTCAACAGATCCTGGCATACCATAAACGGTAGCACTTTTCCTGTCCTGTACGATTGTTGTTCCTCCTACCATCTTGATAGCTTTCGCTCCTGCAGTACCGTCCTTTCCCATACCGCTGAGGATTATGCCCACGGTATTTTTCTTCATGGCTTTGGCCATGGAACAGAAAAAGAGATCAACCGAAGGAAAGAAACCAAGCCCCTGGTTTTCCAGTTCCTGTAAAGACACCAGTTTATTTTTTCCAAACCGAACGAGTCTCATGTGTGCGTTGCCGGGCGCCAGCAAGACGGTGCCAGGCTTAAAGAGGGTATGTCTTGAGGCGACTTTTACAGTCAGTTCAGACACGTTATTTAAATGTTCTGCATAAACGCTCAGAAACGGTTCTGGCATGTGCTGAACAACACCTATTGGCGCAGGAAAATCCCCGGGGAGGTTTCTTATAATTTGTTCCAGAGCTTGAGGACCACCGGTGGAACAACCGATTCCAAAAAACAAGTGTGACTCTAATATAGTTGGCGCCAGGATCTCGAAAGACTCAGAGATTACCTCTTCAAAGGTCGATGCGCATATATCCTGTATTTTCTTTTCCCAATTTTCCAGGAACCTTTGCACGTTTGAATTTTTTGCCGAAAAGATCTTGGGCACCAAATCTTTTTTTATAAAACGTAAATTGTCCACCAAAGACCCGGTTGGTTTTGGCATAAAATCAACGGCACCCAGCCTGAGGGCTTCCAGAGTCAGTTTTGCGCCCTTGGTACTCACACTGCTCAACATTATTACCGGCAGGGGATTCTCTTCCATGATTTTTTTCAAAGTTTGTAGGCCATCCAGCCTCGGCATGTGGAAATCCAGGGTTACTACGTCCGGAGACAACTCTTTTATCTTTTCCAGCGCAAAGAAGCCATTGGACGCAGTGCCTACCACTTCGATCCCCGGTACGGTGTTGAGGGTTTCCTTAAGGTACTTTCGAATAAGCGCGGAGTCATCCACTATCAGTATGCGTACGTTTTCTCTTTGCATGTTGTTACAAGACCTTGCTGATCTGGAACGTTTCAATTCCATGGTATTCATACGCTATTAAGCTACTATTGATAACTTAGCTGAACTGGTTAAATTCCTGGACCTTACCAGGTCTGCAAGTTCTGCTACGTCTATTATCAACGATATGCTTCCATCTCCTAGGATTGTAGCTCCTGAAAAGCCCTTGTTTTCCTTCAAACTTTCTGTCAAAGGCTTGATCACGACTTCTTGTTCACCGAGAAGTGAATCCACGATCAGGCCAATCTCCATGTTCCCAACGCTGACGATGACCACAAAGGTTCTTGAATAGTTTACGGTGCTTTTGGGAAGATTGAATATTTCATGGAGTCTCAACAACGGTATGGTAGTATCTCTCAGATGAATAACTTCGAATCCTTCGATAGTTTCGATTTCTTCTTTGAATACGCGAGTAATTTCAAGAACTGATGTAAGAGGTATGGTAAATATCTGCCCGGATACTTCAACCAGAAGCGCCTGAATAATTGCCACTGTTAAAGGTATTTTGATAATAAAACTGGTACCTTTGCCATGTTCGGACCTGACCTCAATGGAACCGTTCAGTTGCTCGACATTTTCTTTCACTATATCCATTCCAACACCACGACCGCATGTTTCGGTAACGCATTCGCTGGTGGATACTCCCGGCAAGAATATGGAGTTTATTATTTCTTTGTTACTTAATCTTTCGAGATCCTGCGAACCAATTATTCCTTTTTCAACCAGGACTTTCTTTAATCTGGGAATATCAATTCCTTGCCCGTCATCGCTTACCTTGAGGATCACATGGTTTCCTTCATGGTACGCAGAAATGGTTATTTTGCCCTCTTCCGGCTTGCCGAGCTCTTTCCGGATTTCCGGAGATTCGATGCCATGTGCTATTGCATTTCTCAGTAAATGCACAAGCGGATCTGCCATTTGCTCCAGTACTCTCTTGTCCAGTTCAGTGTCGCTGCCGTAAATTTCCAGGTTCACCTTTTTGTTAAGAGCTTCAGACTGGTTTCTCACAAGTCTTGGAAACCTCTGGAAAAGGTGGTAAACTGGGAGCATTCTTATTTTCATCACCGCTTCCTGCAACTCATTTGCCACTCGACCCAGCGACACGGATGATTCGCTTAGTCTGAAGCTGAGATTCCTCAAAAGTTTCAGATCCTGCTTGGTGAGCTTATCTTGCTCCGTGAATTCTCGGATCATTTCCCGGAAACTCTCAGTTATCTGGGAAAACCCAGCTCTTGTTACGACAAGTTCACCTACCTGGTTCAATAGGCTGTCTACCTTTTGGGCATCTACGCGCAGCGTTTGTTTGCTTACCAGTTCGGTTAAAGAAGGTTCAGAATCTTTTGACTCGGTATTATCTGATGAGAGGGAAACATCAGCCTGAAGAGGAGCCTCAAGTTCAGCTGGTTGATCGGAATCGGTAGGTCTCGAATCATCTTCAATTGATTCTCCGGGCGACGCCTCCAGCTTTGATTCTTCATGTTCGCTCTCTATCAGGTCAAACATCGTGTCAATCTTCACTTCTAGTTCAGCAGATGCAGATGATACTTTAGACAAATCGACTTCTTCGTCCTGGATATCAACGATGCCGGATTCAAACCTTTCTCTTAGAGCAGGGATTATCTTACAGAGATTATTCTTAAAGGTGGAGTACATTTCGGCGTACTTTACTACTGGATCTTCGTCGTCCGTTAACAGTTCACTGAGCCCTCTACGCCATTTTTCAAGACAGTGAATTACAATGTCGTAATCCATGTAATTTGCCGATGAGATCATCTTATCGACATATTTGACAGCTTTTTCGATAATGGGTGTTGAGGCCTTTCCGGATTCGAGTATTTCCTTTACTTTATTCAGTTGAAGCAAATTATCCTGGAATGCATCCAGGAATATATCAAAAAGTTCCTTGTCATATACTTCCGAAATTATCTGAGGTTTTTGTTCTTCAATCTCTTCGTCACCAATAAGATGTTCTTCTTTAAATTTTTCTTCAATGGAATGTGCAACAGCTTCTTCATCGATGATTATGGGTTCCTGAGCAATCGGGGCGGATAAAGTTATTTCATTGTCTTCTGACTCGCCTTCTTTCCCGAAAATCTC
>QMLL01000311.1 GCA_003646715.1 Deltaproteobacteria bacterium | reverse complement strand
TTCACCTATTTTGCTCGTTATATCAAAGTCCATTGACCAGGCCGCATCAACCTTGTCTTTTCCTTCTGAACCCGCTCTTTTCGCATTATCATCGTTGTTAATGGTTCCTTGAGCGACCATGGTGATATCAGCGGCAAATTCCAGATTACCCAGCGCTTTTTTTATACCACTCACTTCTTCCTTTGCTTTTTCCAGTTCCTGTTCTTTTGCCTCGTATTTCTGGAGTTTCTTTTCAAGCTGCTCCACCCTCTGACGAAGTTCTTTAGTTACCCTGAGTAATTCTTCCAGTTCTGCCTTGCTAACCTGCTCACCGGCAACACAAGGAAATGGAACAACAAATGCCAAAATCAATATCAAAAGTAATGCAGCAACATTTTTCATCATCTCATCCCCCATCTGAACTTCAATTGACAAAAGTTAGTATCAGACTCTTCCAACTTCCCCACTAATCAATTACTTCACCCTTCGTTTACCTATCGTTACCACCACCTTTCTTTCCAAACTGTCATCCAATGAAAATACGTACAAAACAAAAAATGCCCAGAATTTGAGCACAAAAAACCACGCAACTGGGACTTCTTTTCCCTGCCTTCGTGGCACTCTTTTCGACCGATTTAGTGTAGAAGGGGGTGTAACGTTCGTCGCTACACTCTTTTATGTGAAAACCCTAACATATAATTAGATGCTTTTGCCTTTGTTGTCAATAAAAAACAGAGTGGCACGCAATTATCCGGGAGACTCCATTCGAGGTATGTAAGTAGCATAGGCAAATTCCCTCTGGAATCCTTCCTCGGATACCAGGTCAACGTGCTCAACCTTTTCTACTACATTGCGAATTTCTTCTCTTTTGCCGGTATTAAGAAGCGCAATCAGGGAACCGTCTCCAGCTGCATTTCCAACTGCTTCAATAGAATCAACGGGACAATCAGGGAACATACCCAGAGCGAGAGCAGAATCGATGTTAATTACGTTTCCAAAAGCACCGGCCAGAACAATTCTGGAAAGCCTGTCCAGTTTCATTTTCTTAATCATGATCCTCAACGCTGCCTGAATCGCTGCTTTTGCCAGTTGCACTGATCTCACATCTCCCTGGGTAATCACAATATCTTCACCGATATCGGTCTCCGATGCCCTGGCAACTACAAAAGAAGTTTCGCCATTTTTCTGTACGATTCGCGGTATGCAGGAATCTCTCTTCATGTGGCCATTCTTACTTATGACTCCCGCAAGATACATCTGAGCCACACAATCTATGATCCCGGAACCACAAATCCCCCTGGGCTTCACATACTTTTTCTTCCCATCTTTCCCTATTTCCGGAATAACAGTAAATTCGACAGCGCAATTTGCCGGATCTATTTTTACCGTATCGATAGCTCCAGGAGATGCCCTCATGCCACATATAATTGATCCACCTTCCAGAGCGGGCCCGGTGGCGCACGACGTACACATTAGCCGGTCCCTGTTCCCTAGGACCAGCTCACCATTTGTTCCGGCATCTATAATCAGAATCACCTCTTCCGACTTGTAGGGTTCTTCGGACAAGATTACCGCAGATGTATCAGCCCCGATGAATCCTGCAATTAAGGGGAGCACATGTATGTATGCTCCATCGCATATTTCTATCCCCAGATCCCTTGCTTTTATGTCGGAAAGTGTCGAAAAAACGGGCTGAAAAGGCGGAACACCAAGAGTGGCAACGTCAACTCCAAGAAAAAGATGCAACATGCAACTGTTCCCCGCCAGGGCCATGTCCATGATCTGGTGGCTGGAAATGGTCGTTGAGTCACATGTTTCTTTAATTAAACGGTTCACTCCCTGGATTATCACCTCGTGCAGTTCAGATACACCGCTTCTATTTTTCAAACAATACGTGATCCTGGATAAGATGTCTTCACCACAGGCCACCTGGGGGTTCAGCATGGAACGGGTTGTCAGAACCTTTCCGGTAGAGAGGTCGCAAAGATATGCCGCTAAAGTAGTAGTCCCGATATCCACTGCTATGCCATAGACTGATTCGTCATTTGGAGCTGATATATCTATGATTTCTTTATCCATCCATACGCTGACATCTAGCTGCCCAGCAGATTCAGTAATATCCTTGAGCTTAGCAAGCGCGGGATAATCAACTTTTTCAACTTTCAGTCCATGCTCCCTGCGAAGGGTATCTTCTACGAATTCCCACTTAGAGCGGTAATTTAAAAGGTCCCTGTCATTAATTGTAACGGAGTATTTCTTAACGGCAGGACTTAACTCAACCGATTTTTCTTGTACTTCCTTATCTATGGCGTACTCACTGTAGGAAATATCTTCAGGCACAATCACCTGAACATCGTTATAGACCCTGAACTGACAGGCCAGCTGTGGTTTTTCGAAACCGGAGACCTCCACCCTGCATTTCTGGCATTTTCCCTGGCCCCCACAAATACTGGGTATGGCAACACCTATCGTCCGTGCAGCTTCTGTGATGCTGGTACCTGGATCAACAAAGATCTTTTCTGGATAACCTTTAAATGTAACCAGACATTTTTTCGTATTAGGCGTCGACATCCGTCCTGTTTCCAAATTTTAGTCGAATTTTAGAAGCATGTCCGAGGCGGTCGAAGCCCCTAGCTCAACTTCTAAAGCCTTGAGGAGTGCAACCGGGAGCAGGCAGGAAGGATGTTCCAGGTATTTTTCGGCAGCTTCAAACACCGGTGAATTACTTATTCTGCCAAGAGCCTTACGCCAGTCGAGATATCGAAGTGCTTTACCCCATTCGGAAGCCATTTCGCAATCGCTGATCACTTCAACGTTCATGAAGAACTGATCCACACAATACACCCTTATTTTCGATTCAAATCCACAAGAACTACCAATAATTTTGATTGTGGTCATGAAACACAATCCGACTGTGACAATGTCATTAAAAAGCGAACCACTTCCTTAACGCTCTTAACTGAACTCTTCTACCGTCTTTTGCATTGTGTAGACATGGTAAGGAGGAGTTTCCGGGGAAACTTCGCATCCGGATGAGAGCATAAAACCTCGAGGAGCTTCCCTACCCTTTTCCATGGCTGATACGCACAATTCCCTGATTTTTTCGGGTGGCCCTGTTAGAATATCCCGTGGATCTATGTTCCCAATAACAACACATTTTTCCCCAAATATGTCTATCGCCCTTTCAAGATTAATCTCTTCTCCAAAACTACACAATCCGGGCTCTCCCATTGGCACTTCTGCCCAGTAAGGCAAATTCCCGTTCTGCTCACCGCAAATATGATAGAGCACGTGCCTTACACCCATAGCCAGAATCTTTTCGCTCGTTTCCACAATGTACGGCAACACTATTTCTTTGAAGTGTTTGGGGGAAATAATAATATTGGCTGTAAGGGGCTCCCAGAATTGCGGTATGACACGTTCAGCACCAAAGGTATCCACCCAGTAACTGACAACCGAAACAATGTGATCACTTGCCAGTTGCAGTAATCTATGTACAAGTTCCGGTTTTTTTAACATCCATCTGCACAGCTTCGATACATCACAGATATTTCCTGCAATGGTAAAGTTGCCTCCAAGTACAACGCTTATTGGGTAACCATGCTTTTCC
>QMLL01000310.1 GCA_003646715.1 Deltaproteobacteria bacterium | reverse complement strand
TTCCAGGTTTTCAATCATGCTTTTTACTATGAACATAAATGCAAGAGAAATAATAGCCAGGTAATCACCGCGGGTTCTAAACGAAGGTATTGCTATCGCAAGAGCCCCCAGTGAAGCAAGACATCCTCCCAGTATCAATGCTATGGGAAACATGAATGGAGCAAGAGCAGCTGGCAGGTGAGCAGGTCCGAAGATTTTATCGTTCACAAAGAGCAAAACGGTGAATACGGACGCACCGTAGGCTCCAAGAGCCAAAAATCCGGGATGAGAACAGGAAAACTCTCCCATGTATCCGTTTATGACATTCAGGCTCAGGGTTACTATCACAGCTATCAGTGTAAGTTTCAACGTGAGCAACCTGTAAGCACTTATGGATGACCAGAGGTGCAACCCTGCATAAAGAATCAGAAGGTGTATTAATACGGACAGTCGTCCGGATGTTTTCAAAAGCTTGTCTGCCAGTTTATTTGCTATTGGTGCGGTAAACTTGGCTGTGAGGGTTACAGGCAATACATATACTAGTGCCATGTACAAAAGAATGCTTGGTATCAGAAGGGGTTTTTTGAGCATCAGGACAAACCCGAAAAGCACGGGAACCTTTGGCAGACCGATAGCAGGAGCAAGAAAACTGCCAATGAAGGACTCCAGTACTGCGGCTGCTGGTATGCCAAGCAACCACGACAATAAAGGCACATTAGTAAAAAGCTTCGATATCTTCATTACAATTACAACCTCAAACGAGCGCTGTACGGTTCGCCGAAAAATCCGTGGGGCTTGAAAACCAGAATTAACAATATAATGGAATACGCGATTAGATCTCTCAACGTAGACGGAAACACCATGGCAACGAATATTTCGATAAATCCCATCAGGAAGCCTGCCAGGGTGGCCCCGAGTATTGATCCCCGTCCACCAAGAATGGCCGCAACGAACGCCTTCCAGCCCACAATTATGCCCATGTAAGGGTCCAGAACCGGGTATGCAATCCCGAACAGGATACCTGCAGCCGCCGCCAGAGCGGAGCCAATGGCAAAGGTCATACTGGCGATGGTATTTATGGGAACACCCATCAGAGGCACAACCACATAGTCAAAAGCCATGGCCCTCATGGCCATTCCCCATTTTGTTCTCCTGACGAACTGATCAAGCGCAAGCATCAAGCCCACGGATACTACGACAATCATTATTTTCTTGTTGGTGACATAAACTCCCCCGATATTGTAAGTTACCGACTGAATCAGGGAAGGGAATTTGACTCGTTGAGCTCCCAACAACAGGAGGTTGCCTGTCTCTAGGATTATGCCTATCATCAACCCTGTGATGGCTGCTGATGCTCGTGGTGCGTCTCGAAGAGGCCTGTATCCAACCCGTTCTACCAGCATACCTACGAATGACGTGAGAAACATTGAAATGAGTATGGTCAATACAAGGATTAACCACTGGGGTAATATGATAAGTCCGGAAGATGTGAGCGCGAGTATGGCCGTGGCAACTCCGAAGCCTATATATGCGCCGACCATAAAAATATCCCCATGAGCAAAGTTGAACAGCATGAGGATACCGTAAACCATTGAATACCCGAGGGCAATTAAGGCGTAAAAACTACCCCACTGAAGTGCATTGACCACGTTTTGTAAGAAAAACGTCATTCCCAATCTCCAGAATTTCCCAAAAAAAGCGGGCCGTGGTATGGCAACTTTTGTGCCCCCCTGACCCGCCTTTAACAGGTCGAAATCTTAAAATCTTAGACTTAACGTTTGTCTAAACCTTAAGGAATCTCTGATTAATTAGACTAGTATTTCAAATCTGTCATGCCGGATCCCTGATCAAGTCAGGGACAGGCATTGATCCGGCATCCAGACAAGGATCTCTAGATTCCGGCTCTCCGCTTCGCTTCGGCCGGAATGACGAGAGAGGTAATATGCTACTACTTTACGCTTATCTTCTCCCAACCGAGCAATTCCTCGTATTTATCAGAGGTTCCTTAAGTTTGCTATGCTTTTACCAATTTATATGAAAGTCTCTTATTCTGCTAGGCCTATCTTGAGCCAGGAACTTTCATTGTTCGTTGTTGCTGGCCACATAGAGTCCAGCAATGCTGGTTAGTTTTGTCAACGCTTTATGGGCACACAGATTTATAAAATTCAAATTCACCTTTGTCGCTAATCTTAACTATAACAGCGCACTTGATAGGATCGCCGTCTTCTGTGAAAGTCATATCTCCCGTAATGCCGTTGTATTTTTTGATCTTGGCTATGGCATCACGTACACACTGGCGGTCTTTTTCAATGTTCCCGGTAATTTTCCCGCAATTCTGAATTGCCGTTTTGACGATGCCAAGAGCATCCCAGGTCAAAGCGGCAACATCATCGGGAACATAGCCGTATTTTTTCTGGTACCTGTCTATAAACTCTTTCGTTTTACCTTTGGCTCCTGCAGACGCATAATGTGTACTGAAGAAAAGACCATAGCAATCTTTGCCGCAAAGTTTAATAAGCTCTGCTGATCCCCAGCTATCGCTTCCGATTATAGGCTTGTTCCATCCAAGCTCATGGGCTTGCTGAACAATAAGGGCTACTTCATTATAATATTGAGGCGTAAAAAGGAAGTCTGCGCCTGACTTGATGATCTTGGTTAACTGAGAACTGAAATCAGCATCTTTGGTGGTAAAGCTTTCGAACGCCACCACCGAACCCGGACCATGAAGGTCTTCCCATGCTTTCTTAAAAAATTCTGCGAGGCCCTTGGGGTAGTCGCTGGCTACGTCATAAAGCACCGCAGCTTTCTTGAAACCGAATTCTTCTGTAACGAACTTCGCAATTACCGGCCCCTGGAAAGGATCGAGGAAGCAGCCTCTAAAAACGTATGGTCTGTCTTTCGTCGTGGCGGGATTTGTGGACCAGGGGCTGATCATCGGGGTCTTATAGTTGTTGGCAACTTCACCTGCAGGAATTGCCTGTTTGGATGCCTGTGGTCCAACGATCACCAGGACTTCGTCTTCGGTAATCATCTTTGTGTTGGCTTTAACCGCTGATTCGGCCTTTGATTCGTTATCTTCTATAACAAGTTCCACCTTGTAGACTTTATCACCCACCTTAAGGCCACCGGCAGCGTTGATGTCTTCCAGCCACATCTCCGCAGCGTATTTTGTTCCTTCTCCTACTTTTGGAATATCGCCTGTTAGAGGGGCGTTTATTCCTATTTTGATTACGTTTTTGGCCCCAATTGAAACTGGAGCAAAAGCAAGGCAAAGTAAACCTATCGATAGAAAAAATACTAGAAACTTCCTCATACCCCTTCCTCCTCTCTTGTTCTGGGTTTGCGGGTTACAGTAGTGGTACAACAGCCAGGATAGCTCAGCTATATATCATATGGTTAAGCGCATTTCAACAGGGATGTGCCAGGAAGAAAATCTACCAAGGCAGCGAAGCCGCAACCAAATTTAAACCGCAAAACCGCAAAGGGCGCTAAGATCCGCCAAGGAAAGTTGAAGAGACAAACCATCTATAATTTTAAAGCTTATTTAACCGCAGACATACAGAGACAAAAGAGACCTTTTGCCCGGACGACTATGTCCGGCCAAAACCGC
>QMLL01000309.1 GCA_003646715.1 Deltaproteobacteria bacterium | reverse complement strand
CGGGCCGGTCAAAGTTGCTAACGCGAGAGTGACGATCATAGTTCAAAAGAAGAAAGAAAAATATACATTGCCCAATATGGCGGTTAAGATTCCCCTGGGAAAGCATGCATGGAACGACGTGCTCTTGGGGAGAATTCCGTTTTTTCAGAAGTTCGACATAACCTTTAGAGAAAATGCGAGAAAAGTTGTTCTCACCAAGTCCCATAGATAGGCGAGTATATTGCGCAAGCCCCGCAGCATGAGGTTTTATTTGTGAAAAGCGACACGTTTGACATGGCCTACAAGATAAGAACCTGGATCCCCGTGGACGAGGAGGAACAGGAGCTTTACGAGAGCCTTGACCAGGCTCTGGACATGCTCGAACAGCTCAAGGCCATGCATCCAGAGAATATCTATAAGCTTGTTGAGGTCAGATCTGAGCCTGAAGTGAATGATTACGGAGACCCGGTTGTTGTGACCTCCATTCTACCGACAGTGAAGGAAGGTCATATCTCTGGGAGGTAAAATCCACCTGCAAGCCTACGAAATGGTTCTTCAATAAGGAAATCCTTCAAATCCAGGAACTCATCCGCCTCTCCAGGACTTACAAAGTCAAGAGTTTTGTAGTTGTAAAATTCAAGCTTTCATCTAAAAACAAAGCTTGCCCCTAAGCTTTCCAAAATTTGTGGTGTTTGATCCTGAGGTAGTGGTTGAAAAGGAGAGGGTTTCTATTGAGGATCAGGGAGTACATATTGACCAAGGGAGCGAAAACTTTAAAAAGCAATATTTGTAATTCTATAGTGATAACATGCATTACAAAATAAAGTCCCCTAAGACCTTAAGAAGGGATTTGGAGAATTATTTAGCAGAAATAGCACGCCTGAACAAAATGGTAGGAGACAAAAAGATTACTCCTGAGGAATACAACTTAGCTATAAAGAAGATTGAAATGAAATATATCGGCAAGGTTCATAAGGAAGATTGTATAGTTTTCCATTCTGAGAAGGATTTTGTTAATTTCATTGATTATTTAAAATCTCTTAATCCTGATAATGCTGAAGACCTCCAATGGACAGTTGAACATGAAAGGGAACACTACAGAGCTCTATCAAACGATCCGGAGCTAAGGGCACAGTATTGTTTCTGGATACTAAAAGAAGATAATGGAGACATCTCCGGAATGCCTGCAATATTTGTCCGCTCAGTAAAGGGACTAGATCACTACCTTAATCTGCGAAAGAAAAGCCTCTCCGCTGTTTTAGAGAAATCTCCCCTTGATGAAATTGAAATTTAGCTTAATAGTCCGCTATTTAATCTCTCCGCGTTTTGCCTAGTATACCTTGTAGAATCTTGCCTGCGATATACCCTGTAAGGCTCGGTTCACCTTCATACACTTTTGGGGTGTTTCCATCTGTTAATTCCGTTCCTATGTGAATAGTTTTGCCACTATCCAAGTCATAAAAAACATCAGCTTCTAGCTTTTTCCCAAGATATACCCAATTCCCTTTTCTATCCTTGGACATGACTCCCTCCTCCTTGTTTTAAAGAATAGGCGTCAAATTGGTTCCCACCATTTTAGTGCTCTACTTTTTCCTTTTCCCATGTATTCATATACATCAAAGCTTCCATCATCTCTGAAAACACAGAAAGTTGCCATTTTAACAGTTGTCACCCATGCCCCGCAGTTTAAATATACCCCAAGCTCTTCTCCTGCCCACTCCCTGATGTCGTCCCTCACCTTAACTTTCCTGGCTCTGTGGGTATGGCCGAACACAACTACATCTAATTTCTCTTTTCTGGGGACAATTTTGTCATCCTGGATCTCAAATTTAAGAATGTCTCTTGCTGCCAGGATGTCTGAGACTAGATCCTCCCGCATACCACCAATCCGTCCGGGTGTTTCTTCGGAAGAATAAAACAACTTAGAAATTCCGTGTCTAACTTCCTCCCAAAAATTTAAAATCCAATCGTCTGCCTCTGGTCCAAGTGTACGTTCAATAGCAGCCCCTATTTTTACCAGAATGTCGTATCTTTTTGGATCTCCCGCAAAATAGTGATTATATTCATGACCATGGGCTAGATATACCTTGTGACCTTTTATTGTCCTCTCCTCTGCTGAGGTAAACGTTGAGACAATCTCTCGCTCTGATGCTTTTTGCTCAGTAGTATGAGGAACTTCGCGTCTGACTACTAACTTCTGTTCTTTAGGACCTTTAACTGTTACATTTGGAAGGGCAATATCTATTCCTCTGGTGTTAGTAAAATCCAGATCATGGTTCCCAAGAATATAACTAATCTTTGTCCCACTTAGGGCGACCTCTGCCAGCTTCATCAGAAGATCTGTCGCTCCCCTGTATACATCTAAGAGTGATGCTTGTGTTATCTCAAAGATGTCTCCTAGCAGAATCAATTCATCTGCTTTTGGCTTTACGTAGTTTTCCAAAAAGTCAAAAAATTGTTGCTTTCGGTCTTGAGTGAAATCAGGATCACCGATATGTGTATCTGATATAATTACTGTTTCGTTCTTCATTTCAAAAACCTTTGAAATTTTTGCTTGTTTTTTGATTAAATTGAAAACCAAATATCAGTATCTAATTCTGCCATAAGGAGAGCTGTCATAATCGTCTAAAAAACCATCATTGTCACTATCCATATCCATATAATTCGGGATTCCGTCTCGGTCATAATCCCTAGACCACGGATTCATCAGCTGATAGCTGTGTCTGGAAGGTCCGTAATTATTCCATCTGAATCCGTCAGGAGAGGATCTTATGTGAGGCCTCACATAGGTTCCGTCGCTTCTGTAATAGCCTCTCACGTAGACGTCACCAGCAAAAGCTATCGCTGAGAGAAACATCCCGATCAATACGCCTATTAAAAATACTTTCTTCATCGAATCCCTCCTATCCGGTCTTTCTAATTTTTAAAACATAGTTTCAAAGAAATCAAGCCCATGCTTCTTCCTAGTCATCATCCCCTAGGTCAATCCTGAAATCCGCCCATATGGGTCTGTGGTCTGAGATGATGTACTTCAACTTCCTCGTGGATATCCCGGCGTATTTTGGGTCGTTGTCGAAATCCAGGATTCCGACGTTCTCCTGCCACACGGCCTTTTCTCCGAACTCACGGTAGGCTCCTTTGGATATCAGGATCTGGTCATATATCGCCAACCGCTTGGTCTCGGTGGTCGAATATCTGTCCTCAGGAGCCCTAACCACATTCACCCCTCCGGGGATCGCCTCGAGGAGGACAAACCTGTAAACATCCCTGAAGCCATCAAAGGCCAGGACCTTCCAGGCCCGTGTCCTTGGGAAATCCTTACCGTCCAGGTGCCTGTTGAAATCCCCGACCACTATGTAGTCCTTTTCCTTTCTTGCGAGCATGGCCTTGAGCCAGTTTCTGAGCTGGCGATATTCGAAGAGCCTGCCTTTTCCTCCCTTCTGGATTCTTGTGTAGAGGTGGACGTTCATGAGATAGAAGTCGAAGTCCCGGGCCCTGAAGTAGCAGTAAACAGGTCTCCTCACAAAGATGGAGCCTCGATAGACTTCCGTGTCCTCCATGGGTTTCACGGCCGAGATCTTCTCAACAGGGCTCCTCCAGTTGAAGGCGTATCTTTCATCGCCTGTCCT
>QMLL01000308.1 GCA_003646715.1 Deltaproteobacteria bacterium | reverse complement strand
TATAAAAAGCTCTTTGTATTAATTTTCTTACAGAAAGGTGCCGCCTTTTCTTCCGTGCTTCTCGCCGAATTAATTGAACTTCTGGCTTATCCTCTATAATTTTTCGTCGGCGTTCGTTAAGCTTTTGCACAGTTTTTGCAAAAGTCCATTCTTCCAACTTTGCGTCAAGTTCACGGAACTCTTGTATGTACTGTTGATGTCGCTTCCATCGGAATTCTCTGAGAGGAGGACTTGAAGCGAAAACATGGTCCAACCATTTTCCAAGGATTAGGCGTTCAACTACTTCCGGCAACTTTTCGGTTGGTAGATCTTGCATATTAAGGAGAGCATCTACCGCCTCATTGGAGATCTCTTGGGCTAAAGCCTCTCGCAATCGTTGAAGGTCCAAATAGTCTTGAACTTCATCAATACGATCGCGCATTGCCCGCAGGTGTTCTTCCAGTTCTTGGAAACTGGCTTCGATCAATGGTTTGGTTCCTTTTACTTTGGGAAATGGGCTTTCGAATCGCTCGCTGATGGCTTCTGTTGCTTTTTCCCACTCACGAAGGGCCTGTTCCAATTGTTCACAGGAGGGACGTGACTCCGGCCTCTGAGCCACTTCGAAGAGAGAGGGCGGAACGGTCCCTTCTGGCACGTCCATTAGCGAAACTACTTTTTGCCAAACTTCCAGGGATTTTAAAACTTTGTTCCAAGCCTCAGGAGTGTCTTGAGGTCTCCATTTCCACTCGGTGGCAAGTGACTTTGTGACTTTGTTGTACGATTCGTTGACTTCCAACACTTTGTGCATTTCTTTGAGGTAATTTTCTAAGTCTTGTAAAGAAATGTTTTTGGTTTCTTTCAATAAAGAATTGAGTTTTCCCCACACTGAGTACAGTTCTTCTACAGCATCTGCTTTCACGCGGCATATGGCAATAACTGATCCAAGTGGCTTCCCCTCTGCAAAATTACCTTCCAAAAATTCCAAGCCCAACTGGCAGAGCAATTCTTTGCCTTCACCCCAGTTCTGAATGAGTTCTTTCGCAATTGCCAAAATCTCGGTGCTCGTCCCTTCGTGCCCGCAAAGGATTCTTTGTGCTGATAGCGGGAGACCAGCCGGGAACGCTTCCCGAATATTCTTTGCCGTTTGGAGAGCTTCGATGATTTTCTTTCTGACCTCATCTGTTTCTAAGTTTTTGTAATAATCGCCAAGAAATCCTTGTATATCGAGTTTTTTTCTAAGTTTTTCCAGCAAAACCTCGAGCTCCTTTATCCGAAGCAAATCGCTGAGAGCGCTGGTAGCCTTCTCAGGAAGTAACCTTTTGCCACGATACGCATGTTTAAGATGTCTCCACAAGCTACGATATGAGGGATTTAGAGATCTAAACAACTTACCATGCCAACACTTCCACGTTTCCCAGGCTTTTCCTGGTTCTAACGCAAAGAGATCTTTATCCCACTCTTGCGCCAATCGCTGCTGTAAAAGGCTTTTCTCATTAAAATATACAACAAATTGCTGGTACAATTCGAAACATTGTGGGGTTATATCTCGGCTAAACCATCTTTGTTCAAAAACAGTGCCTTTCGCAATAGCTTCAGCAAGGACGGATGTCCGCTGCAAATCTTCTAGATTTTGACAAGGCAAAAGCCCGAGTTTATCCCTTAAAGAATCAGCATTACACCTCGCTTTCTCCAGCAACTCTGGGAGGATCTTGAAATCAGCATGACGGTCCAAAAGGAACCTGAGCGGCTGTTTCAGGATGTTTTTTGGCAAATTTGAAGAGATTGAAATAACAACTTGCTGGTATCGCTTTATTTCCTGTGGGGATAATGACAACAACACCTTCCATTTAGCGAAGCGGGAGACACGCTTTTGCAATTCATTCAAATCCTCAAGGAATTTGATATTTTTCTTTACAAGAGCAAGCCACTTATCAAAATCCTGAACTTTTATCCAACCGTTGGGTAACGATGGCAATTTATTAAACTCCTTTATAAGAGAGCTAAAATCATAAACTTGTTTTATATTCCCGGGAGATTGAAGACACAGTGATTGACAAATCTTTCCGATAGCTTCTTTAACCTGTCTCATAGCATCTTCCAGCCTTTTCACATGTTCAACAAGCTCCAATCGGGCAGCATCAGAGAAGATCATTTCTTTAAGACCCCACCAAGGGAATGTTGGCCCTTCACGGAACAAATTGACCACAGGCACGAGAGATTGTGTCAGATTGATGATTTTGTTTAACTTCGTTTCCGTCAATTTTTTTACATCAATGGATATTTTTATGGAGCTGGGAGGTAAAGGCAAGCGGCTTAAACGTCCTATCACTTGATAAGGAGTCCGTTTAAGCGGAGGAAAAGGGGTATGTATTGCTTTTACATATTCTGATAATGCATTTCGCCTTTGTTCCAACCTGGTGAGCAGTCTGTCAGATGGTGCTGCTGTTTTTAAATGCGAATTTAGCTCTTGCTCAATAGACTTTATTACTTCCTGCCGTTTTATTCTGTAGTTATGTAAATCTAAACAAAAAGGCTCCAAACCTACTTGGCGCAGTCGACGCAAAACCACTTCTAGAGCTGCTCGTTTTTCACTAACAAAAAGCACAGATTTCCCATGTCTAATTGCATCAGAGATTATATTCACAATGGTTTGACTTTTACCCGTTCCTGGTGGGCCATGAATCAATAAAGATTCACCATTACGTACTCTCAATATCGCTTCAAGTTGACTGCTATCCGCTGGCAAAACCGTTGCAATTTCATCACACGGTCGGTTGTCAAGTGAACGTTTGTCGATATCCGTATGCACCTTTAAATCAACCTTCTCAGCACCTAACATGGCCTTTATAACAGGATGGGTTAAAATTCGTTCTGAGTTTTGTGTAAGATCGCGGTAAATAGCCATTTTGTAGAAAGAAAAAACATTTAACCAGCAAACAGGTTCAAGTTTCCAACCGCGTTCCTTAACAGTTTCGGCAATTTTTTCAAAAGCTTCTTTTATTGCAGTAGTATCAAGATCTATCTCTGGTAAGGAAAGCTTTTCTATTTCCTGCAAATAAATTGATAAAGCAGGATTCAATTGAGTTTCTCCATCCTCATAAGGCCCCAGAAGAAAAGGCTCTCCAGGAGCCCCCTGATCTAGTGTTACAGGAACGAGAAAAAGTGGTGATTCCCAAACCTCTGTTTTCTTTCGCCCGGGTATCCGTCGACCAGGTGTCCACCGGAGTAAACCGAAGGCTAGAAATAAAGTCCAGATACCCGCATCGTGGTAAAGGGTCAGAACTCGACGGCGGAGCCGCTTTAAATTAGAAAAAAGACGATCAGCAGGTAGAGAGATTTCAACTCTAGGGTATTTGGACCACCGTGCCTTTTTGATGAGGTTTAGCCATTCAGCTCGAGCTTCAAATGACGTTTCTTTCTCGGTGATTTCAGAATTATCGTCCCATTCCCCTGGAACAATGAGGAAGCGTTCTCCGTTTTCCAAAAGTTTTGTCCACAATTGTTCTAGTGGAGGCTCTTGCACTGCCAAAATCCTGCGACGTGTATTTGACTGCAGAAGCGGATTTCGTGGTGAAAGGTCTATTAAACTCTTGGCTAGCTCTGAAAGCCTTTCACGGAGTAATTCCTCGGT
>QMLL01000307.1 GCA_003646715.1 Deltaproteobacteria bacterium | reverse complement strand
GAGATCCCTACTAAGCTGAAAGTAAGCAACGATGTTGCCACGAATATCAAAGAACTTGATAAGTACAGGCAGGTTCTGGAGCGCTTGCACAAGCGGAACAGTTCCTGGTGGATACCACGCATGGGACTGAGACAGAGCCTTGTACTGGAGCGAAAACTTGCTACTCAGTATGTGAAGTTATTCCAGGAAAAGGTGCTGTGGCCATTGGATGACAATTACGGTCGCCAGCTGGCTCTGGTTACCGCTCAGACCCCGCATCCGATTATAGCTTCAAATGTTGACCTCCTGACTCGCAGGTTGTATTTGCTCAAAGCGAGAATGAAGGGTGGGCATTTTCAAGAATTGTCGTCCATGAAACAACCGGATTACGGGTTTTACCTCAAGAATTCACTTGGTGGAGATAATATTGAAGCACTGGTGGGGCCTACGAAAAGAACTTACCTCACATATCTGGCTTTCCAGGGCGAAGATCGATACCTTAAGAAGGAGTTCCAGGAACTCAACGAATGGTTGAAGAAGCTTTTGAAGACTGAAGGTATCGGGCTTTTCTGGTTGACGTCCTGGGCCAATCTTCAAAAAGAAACACTTAAACCGATTACATACACCTTCTTCTGGGGTGGAGACGAAAAATTGGAACAGCAGATCGGACCTCACATTGCCCGTGCATACACCCCGGAAGGATGGGCTGCTATTACCTCTTTTATCAACGAAATTGCCGATGTTTACGAAGACCCTAAAGGGTTGGAAGCTCACAAAAAAGCTTATGTAAAGGTCTATAAGAGCGAGTATTTCAAGGCCTGGGAAAATTTTATCAAGGCATTTCCCAACGGTTATAAGCTATGGCCCGAACGTGTGGGACAAAGAGAGATTGCGTCCAGGTTCGGTACCAACGCTTCTCCTTACAGAAAACTCTTCAAAGTACTGCCTGTGGAACTTGTGCCTGCGAGAGGCAGTTCTGAGCCCGCTTGGGTTGAACTTATTGATTCTTATCTCCGCCTGGGTAATCCGGAATATCAGCACCTGCTTAAAACCGGTAAAAAAGGATTCCGGGCTTTCATGATGAAAGGCGGAAGCAAATTTTACAAGTGGGTGAAAAGAGAGCTGCAGGGAGAAGAAGCAGCCAGGCTTTATGATAGAGACAAATTAGCGTATGGTTTTTTGACCAAGTACGAAAGTGGGATCAATACCTTCTCTCACGAAATTCTCTCACCAAAGAGCTGTTTTGAATCGGCTTCCAAGGCTTTTGAAGAAGGATACTCAAAACTGGTTGCCCCCAAACACCCCATTTTATCTGCAGAATGGAACTATGAGAAGTATCGGAATATCATGTCGAAAGGTGCTAGCGACGAAGATGCTTTCTGGGGATTGATGGAAAGCCCGATCAAGTTTCTCTGGCATTTCTGTGTACAGGAAACAGCGTTTTACCTGCAGGAACTCTGGGAAAAAGATGTGCTGGCGGAAGTGGAAGGGTTGCCCAGCAACAGAGCCATGGAGATACTTCTGGGACAGCAGGGCAAGTTGTGGTCGTTTTTGTCGGGTCCAGCGGCACCTTTCGTAAAGCGAAAGGGTAGGCGGGGATACCAGCTCAAGGTTGTTTTGGGTGAAAGTGTACCGTTAAATACCAATTTCCTCAGCTTTGCGAAAAGGGGCAAAGCGGGTAGAGGAGTGGTTACTGGGACTCACACTGTACACATTGAAACACTACCCACAGATGCAAACGTCGGTGCGAGGCTGAAACCCCATGAAACCCGCCTTGTTTTGAAGTGCAGCACCGGTGTTCAGAAATTAATAAACTACAATTATCCCAGGAGTGCCGATTTTGAATGGAATCCCGATAGCTGTGACGAGGTAATTCTTCAGATTATGGTTGGAGATGTTGTTCTGACCAAGCGTTACCAGGGAGTGGAAGCGTTCCCAAGCTTTTTGAGAGATTTTAGGTATGGCAAAAAGACATTCAAACGTAAGGATTTTCCCAAACAGGCATCAAAACTTGCTGAATATGGCATAAAAACCATAACGGTCAAATACAAGTTTAGAGGACATTTACCACTTATTAATGTTCTGGGAGTTGCCCCTCGTCGGGTGCCCAGACAGATTATTAGTGTATCAGAACAACAGGGTGAATCTGGCAAGTAATGATCGAAGTCGGGTGGTTTGGCAAAATTCCCAGTAGCAAGGAGTATGTTTCCGAGCAAATAAGCGGGAAGCTCCCCCTGTGGTTAAGAAACTGGGTAGAAAGCGGACACGAGGAGTTTCTTTCCCTGTTTCCGGAAAGGCGTGGTAACATCTTTAAAAACCTGCGCTTCATAATACTGGACCAGCAGAATAATACTTGCCTAGTGGGGATACTAACCAGAAGTACCGATAGTATAGGGAGACAATTCCCGGCTACTTTTTTTGCTCAGGTTCCTATTAATATATTTTCGGATCTGACTTATTTGCCCGTAATTACAGGCCCAATATGGAGGTTACTGGAAAATACCCCTCCCGAAGAAATGGAAGTGGTGAGAGAGCAGATCGAGGACTGGCAAGAACAGGGACAGCTTGGAATCTTGCCCAGAAACAAGACATACATCGATAATTTGGTTGAGAGTTTAACTGTTGGAGATTTCGCAAGATTTTGCGGTATTTCATGTTTTGAGAATTTCAACTCGCTATTGAATTTGAAATTCAGCGGAAAAAACAGAAACGATGTACCCCCATTATGTATCAGGGGGAAGCTACCGGGAGAAAAAACTTTATTTTTTCTATGTTTATGGTATCTTATCATAAAAAAAGTTTTCGTATCCGGTTATTTGCCTCATTGTTTTCTTTCAGGTTCTGAAGCTGATGCGACAGAATTCACGCTGTTCTTCCGATGGCCTCTCAAGCGGGACTTCTTGCTTTTACAGGGAATTGACATTGAAAACGGGTACAATATTGACCTAACAAAACGGCTGAACAATGTTCACATACAAAATAATGCCGTGAGCACTACGAATTTGAGTGCTCCTTTTAGGGCGCTTCTGGATTCATTATGAAGGCCACAGCGGATGAAAATTTAAAAAATAAAAAATTTGAACCTTATTCGAGCTCAATGTCACATAGGGATAGAAATTGAAAGCAAAGCAAAATAGGAATTCTTTTTGGTTGAAAACCAATCTGTTTTATAGGAACCCATCAACATTATGGAAAGAATAGAAATAGGGAAAAAACCGATAAGTTCTGAAAATCCGACGGGGACGTCAATTAGATATGAGCCGGAGTTCGAGGAACTGCAAGCTGAAATTGATAAACTTGTTTCTATTTCCGGGGGTATCCCTGATTGGAGCAAAGTCGTAAAGCTTTCTGAGGAGATTCTTAAAGAAAAATCGAAAGATATGTTGGTTGCTAGTTATTTTTGCGGGGGACTGCTGGAAACTGAAGGGCTTTCGGGGCTTTCCGAAGGGCTTGTTGTATTCAAGGATCTGGTGTCCAATTTCTGGGAAAAATTATTCCCTCCACTGAAAAGAAAAAGAGGGCGAATAGGAGCGGCTGCCTGGCTATCGGAACGCCTTGAGAAGGTATTAGAGCGTCGTGAGCCAGCAGAGGAAGAGGCAGAAGCTGCCAGCTTGTGCAGGGAATCTCTTGAAG
>QMLL01000306.1 GCA_003646715.1 Deltaproteobacteria bacterium | reverse complement strand
TCGTCTTATAGCCATTATTATACATCCACATTCCCACATTCCATTCCCACATTCTTTACCCACATTCTTTACATACAGAATTGAAACATTAATAGAGATAGTAATAATAAGAATAGTAAAACCTTAACAAATAAATATAACTATCGTTATTGCCTTTTTACAATTTTAGCATCCCCCGCCTTAGCTCAGTCTGGCTGGAGCGGCCGGCTGTAGACCCTATGGCTGTTACCGGCAGGTCCCCGGTTCAAATCCGGGAGGCGGGACTAATTTTTATACAACAAATGGGAATAGAATGATAACCCTTAAACCAAAATCCTATAAAGATATAGTTACAACACCTAACTACTTAAAAGATAAACTACCAACATCGTATGATGTAATAGGAAACATTGCTTTAATAAAATTACCTAATGATCTGATTGATTTCAAAAAAGAAATCGGTGAAGCAATACTCTCAGCTAACAAAAACATAAAAACAGTATGCCTTGTTAAACCAGTATCTGGAGAATTTAGAGTAAGAGATCTTGAGGTTATCGCCGGAAAACAGCAGACCGCAACATGTCATAAAGAATATGGTTTAAGCTTTTATCTTGATATCAGAAAAACATATTTCTCGCCAAGACTTGCGAATGAAAGAAAAAGAATATCAAACCTTGTACAACCTGGAGAGATTATTGTTGATATGTTTACAGGTGTTGCACCTTTCTCGATAATGATCGCTAAATATGCAGAGCCAAAAATAGTTTTTGCTGTTGACAAAAACAAAGATGCGATATATTACGCTCAGAAAAATGTCACAGTAAATAGGGTGCTTGATAAAGTTGAGGTAATACATGCTGACGCATTAAAATTAAGAGAGATATTATCTAGATACAAGGTTAAAGCAGATCGAGTCATCATGAACCTACCATTTTCATCCTATAATTTTTTCAAAACAGCATTAGATATTATTTCAAATCAAGCCATTATACATTATTACGATATACAACATGAAAAAGAGATAGACAAAAGAATAAAACAATTAACTGAGTTAGCAAAAAAGAATAACATAGAAATTAAGAATAATAAGGTTAGAAAAATCAAAAGCTATTCACCCTATGAATTTTATATAGGGATTGATATTACTACTAAAAAAACAAAAATAAAAAAATTTGCCGATGTAGCTTAGACCGGTAGAGCGGCTGACTTGTAATCAGCAGGTCGGGGGTTCAAATCCCTCCATCGGCTTTTAACCTTTTTTCGTTTTAAGATTATTTAATCTTTTAGCTTTCTATAAACGATAATTGCTAGCAATATTGTTATCAAAAATAAAAATTCAAAACCAGGTATCCCCTTTTTGGATTCTTTTATTGAGATATCCATCGAAGTATAATCTGATAACCCCTTCTCATCTGTAACTGTTAACTCTACAATATATTCTCCTTTTTTGTTATAAACATGTATAGGGTTTTTCTCAGTTGATGTTTGACCATCTCCAAAACTCCAATTATAACTAAGAGAATCACCATCAGGATCACTACTACCACTACTGAATCGTATTTTTTCTCCAACATATCCTTGTTTTTTCGCATTTATAATAGCTGTTGGAGGATTATTAGCTTCGGTTCCTATATAAGCATAGGTGATCTCAGATGCAACACCACCATCATTATCAATTACTGTTAAAGTAACCTCATAAGTCATAGCATTCAAATATCTATGACTCGTGACTTTTTCAAGAATCTCACTAGTTCCATCTCCAAAATTCCACCTGTAAAAATCTATCTTACCATCTGGATCATAACAACCTGATGCATTAAACTCAATAGTTTCGTTTATTTTTCCATAATATGGACCACCGCTATCTATCACAGGTGGTTCATTATCTGGTGGAGTTTTTCTAGTGTAAAAAATAAATGTATCAGAACGATTTTGTAGAACACCATCATCAACAATAACATACCAAGCATATGTTCTATTAAAACCAAGTGTAAACTCACACTGTGCTCTGCTACCGCTCTTTACACGTTTTAATGGATTTTGAGTTAAACTATCAATTAAAGCATCATTTTCAGCGTTATAAAAATAAACAGTTAACTCATCACTATCTGGATCTTCCACCAAAACATCCAGGGTAATATGAAGCCCAACACCAGTTTCAAAATCCTTAGGGTGGGGATCTGATGGTTTTTTCGGAGGTTTTAAAAAATATCCTAGAGGAAACATATCATAAACACCATTTTTTGTATAAGGATTATCACCAACTCCGTTAAGATCTAGATCTATATCATTATAGTCACTCCAGTAGTTTCCCTGCTCTAGGTAATACCATTGATTGTTACCTAAGTCCTTAGCAGAAACTCCGTTATTATCAAATTTGTTTAAATATATCTTATTAAGTTTAGTATTGTAATAAGCATATATCCCTGTACCTTTCTGTGAAGAGATTGTATTATTTTTTATTATGTTGCTGTTAGCATCAATGAAAATCCCCCGAGTGTTATTATATATAAAGTTTTCCTTAATAGTCCCCCCATTTGATGATTTTAGATAGATACCCACACTTTCACTATTTTTTATAGTATTATTTATTATCAAAAAGTTATTACAATTGTAAAGGGAAATAGAATAAAAGCTGCTATCAATAATTGTGTTTCTGGTTATGTTTATAGAGTCAGAATCCTTTGTGGTGATACCAGAATTAGTGGAATTTAAAATGTTTCCATATAAACGATTATTACTAGGTGAATTCTCCAAATATATCCCATACTGAGAACAGTTATTTATCTCATTATTCGCTATATCATTTGTTGTAGAAGAATAAACATAAATCCCTACTTTTGTGTTATTAATATAATTTCTACTTATAAGATTATTCTTTGAATTTGAGTCTACGTAGATACCGTAACTTCTGGTGTTGGTGATATTATTATTAATAATATGATTATCATTTGACTTTAAACAGATAAGTGCGCCTATGGGTGATGTAGTAGATTCATCAGAATCACTTACTGTAAGACCTTCTATTGTTACATGATCTGCTGTTACCTCGATAAGGTATCTATCATCAAATCTACTATCTATCACTGTGTCAATCTCATCTATACTACCAACTATCCTCACCTGTTTGTTTATAATCAAATTTTCTTGATAAAAACCACCAAAAATATATATTGTAGCTCCATCTTTTGCAACATCCAACGCCTTTTGTATAGTTTTATATGGTTTATCAGCAGAACCGTCACTATAACCAAAATATGACTCATTTACATATATCTCATTAACCGTGTCCCCACTTGTATTTTCTACAAAACCAGATATAAACGATGATCCAATAAACAGTGCCACAACAACTAAACGTACAAGTTTGTATTTGTTCATCCCAATATCTCTCCTCAGTAGATAAATCAAACAGTAAGATTTATAGTTTTCTCATAAACTACAACAATTATCCAAAGTGAAAGAGTAAGATAGGATACATATCTTTTTAAAAACCATATACATTATATCTCAAAATATGAAGGTTTGTATCGGTGGAACATTTGATATACTACATAGGGGGCATAAAAAACTACTGGAGGAAGCATTTAAACATGCTGGAAGGGATGGTTTTGTTTTTATTGGTTTGACTAAACAGAAAATACAAGATAACAGC
>QMLL01000305.1 GCA_003646715.1 Deltaproteobacteria bacterium | reverse complement strand
TTCTGTCTGCATGGAACAAGGTTGACATTAGGCACACGCATTAATATGATTCATCTATGAAGATATTTGATTGGAATAATGAAAAAAATGATTTCTTACAAAAAGAACGGGGAACTTCTTTCGAGAAAATAGTTCTTTATATCCAAACCGGAAAATTGCTTGCAGTCTTGGAACACCCAAATCCCCAAAAATACAAAAATCAAAAGATAGCAGTGGTTGACATTGATGGTTACCCATACGCCGTACCGTACGTTGAAACCGATGAAGTGATTTTCTTAAAGACTGCTTTTCCCAGTAGAAAATACACAAAAGAGCACCTTTTAAAGGAGAGTGATGAAGATGAAAAACCTTGATAAGGAAGAACGAGAAATAATGGAATCGGTAGAGCGTGGGGAATGGATTGCCACAAAAGATCAAGGCAAGGAGGCCGAAAAACTTGTTTCTGCGGCGAAGACCACGCTTGTCAAAGATATGAGAATGAATATCCGCATATCGAGAAGAGACTTAAACGCGTTAAAGATAAGAGCAATGCAAGAAGGCATACCATATCAGACTCTTGTGTCCAGTATAATCCACAAATACCTTTCTGGTAGACTTATAGAAAGAGATAATTGAGAAAGGTAATCAGTTTGCTCATATCAGATGGAAAGCTTTTTTGGTCTATCTGGTTTATCTGGTCTTTTTCGTTTATCTGGTCTATTTTGTCTTTCTGGTCTGTTTGGTCCCGGTTGAATGGTTGGTTTTGAGCCAAATTCAACGGGATGAATCTGTTCGGGTTGTAAGGACGCGAGAAAGGTTAAAAGCGAGAAACGTGAGAAAGGACCGGCTAAGAAAGTTTATAGCGCTTCAGCCGGATTTAGAGTTTTCCTGAGATTGTGTTAGTTTGATTTCCCCTGCCAGGTTAGTGAAGTATTCTGCTACCTTTCTTTTTGCCTGAAGCGCAAGACGGTTCTCTCAAGGCGAAGTCGCCCGCAGAGCTGTCTGCGTCCGTCTGCGTTAGTCTGCGGTTAATTTATCTTTGCGTTTCTTTGCGTACCTGACGGTTTAATTCTAACCGCAAAGGGCGCCAAGAAACACCAAGAGAAAGTTTTAACCTATCTGACAGCGTTGTACGTATTGACAAGTTAGAATTCTTACGATATGAGTTCTCTGTAAGACGTTCCAGGAATAGTCTCAAAAGGATACAAAATGCGAACAGTGATTACTTCCAAATACCAGACTACAATCCCCAAGAAAATCAGAGAAGCCATGAACATCTCTATTAAGGATACAATTGAATGGAAAATAGAGGACGGAAAAATTGTCATTGTCCCTTTGAAAAAAAAGTTTTTAGATTTCAAAGATAGTATTAAGGTCGGCCCAGGTAACATCGACAATGATATCAAATTAGCTAGAAAGTTGCGATTGAAGAAATATCAATGAAAATTCGCAACGTAGTAATAGATACAAATGCTCTAATATCTTTTGTAACGGATAGAGATCACAATCAACAAGCCAAAGTTGCCTGGCTTCTCGAAAATGCTGCAAAGTTGCATTTTACTATTTTCTGCCCTTTGAATGTAATCACTGAATTTGTTTACGTTCTGCTAAACATTTACCGTGTTCCTAAAACTACTGTCAAACAGATGGTCTCTGATTTTATTGTAATGCCCGGAGTAGAGATTGTTACAGACCTGGACTTTGAAATATTTTTCTCGATCTGGCCTGATCACGTTTCTGATTACGGTGATGCTATAGTCGCCGCAGTCTGTAAAACAAAAAAAGGAGCTTACGTCGCTACTTTCGATAGAAAATTTAGAAAGGACCTGGAAAAACTGGGAGTTCGCGTATACAATTTCTCACAACCATCCTGAAGGAGCAATTTTTGATCTCTCAGCCTGTAGCAACAAAATGATTGAGTTTAATTCCTGCGTTTCTTTGCGTCCCTGGCGGTTTAATTTTTTACCGCAAAGGGCGCCAGGAAGCGCCAAGTGCTACAATTCCCATTGACAATTAGCCTTCCGTTTGCGAAACTAAAATTAAATACAATCACTACGGAGCAAACCATGGAAATCAAAGAAACCTTGATATCCTTTTTCAAAGAAATAGTCCTTCCGGAACTCAACACGATCAAAGCGGAACAGGTGCGCATAAACTAAAGGCTTAACGGGATTGATCAGCGTCTGGGAGATATAAACGCACAGCTTATCGACCAGAGTAGAAGAATCGATGAAACTAATAAGCGCATTGATACCACTAATGATCGTATCGACAGCGTCCGGGATGAACTCTCTAACCGTATCGATAGCGTTCGGGATAAACTTACCAATCGCATAGACAATATGCGGGATGAACTTGTCGGGATGATTTGTTCGGATTTCAATATTTTTTAGACCTCTGCTAGTTCATGCCTCAATTTCAATGGCTTAATCTCTTTTAATATCTCTTTTTCCTTCTTCATTGCACGATAAAGATCCCATCTAAGCTGTAAATTAATCCAAAAATCTTCACTTGTGCCAAAAAATTTGGCCAATCTCAAAGCAGTGCTCGGGGAAATGCCTCTTTTTCCATTTATAATTTCATTTATCCTTTGATAGGGTACCCTAATATTTTTAGAAAGCTCTTTTTGAGTCATACCCATAGGTTTTAAAAATTCTTCCAAAAGCATCTCTCCTGGATGAGTTGGTTTTCTATGTGTTGGTATTCTTATCATTTTTATTTACCCCTTATGGTAATCTACTATTTCTACTTCTGATGGACCCTTATCTTCCCATATAAAACAAATACGATATTGATCGTTTATTCTTATGCTGTACTGGCCTTTTCGATTCCCTTTTAGAGTTTCTAGCTTGTTACCAGGAGGAATGGATAAATCTTCTATTGTTGCCGCTGAATCAAGTTGATCTAGTTTTCTTCTTGCAATTTTCCAAAGCTGTTCAGGACAGGTTTTCCTGGCTCTTTTAGTATTTTTCCCATTGAAAATATCCTCTGTGCCAAGATTTTTAAATGATAATATCATGTATAATCACTATCACGGCACTCATGTTATTTCAAGCCTAATTTAATAGTGTAACATCTTTTCTGTAAAATCAATTTTGGTAGAAAAAAAGCAGGTCATAGCTTATCCTTTCTGATGCCAACGAAAAAATGGAAAGGAGGAAGCCATGACCTGCAGAGATAAAGATAGCATATTAAACGAAATATTGGAACTGGTTACCGAGGATGGGCTCGATGGGATGGCAGAAGCAGTGCGGTTACTGATTAATTTAGCGATGGAAATTGAAAGAGACAATTATCTTGGTGTGCTGCCATACGAGAGAAGCGAGAGAAGAAAGGGTTGGAGAAATGGATATAAATCTAAGAGCGTAAAAACTCGATTGGGCAAGCTAGAATTCAGTATTCCGCAGGTAAGAGGAGTGGAATTTTATCCCAGGAGTTTAGAGAAAGGATTACGCTCGGAACGAGCATTGAAGTTAGCGGTAGCAGAGATGTATGTTCATGGTGTTTCAACCCGAAAAGTAGCAGCTATAACAGAGGAATTATGTGGGTTTGATGCCGAAGGTCTGCCTCTGGCACGGTCAGTAGTTCTCAAGTGAGTAGGGCGGCGGCAGAGTTGGATGAGATATTAGATGAGTGCGCCGTCCCGAGTAGTGGCG
>QMLL01000304.1 GCA_003646715.1 Deltaproteobacteria bacterium | reverse complement strand
CCTTTTGAACAGCCCTTTGAAACTCGCCTGTGTAGAGTTTAAAACCTTTGCGGAATTTGTCGGCAATCTTATATTTTCTGAGAAGATACAACCGGGCGGGTCATCCATACAAAATACTTTCACCAAGCCGGCCGCCGCATCTTCAATTATCGCTTCGTAGCTCGGGTAGTGAACCAAAGAATTGACCCCTTTTTCCCTTAATTCACTGATACATGCGTCACCACTTTTAACCGCCACAGCATATCCACGAAGTGCAAGACAATCGGGGATACTTGATATGGTCCTGTCAAAAAAAATGCTAACAGGTATGCTGGCATAAGGCTTTGTGAAATCATATACTTTGGCTCTTTTGGGAGTAAAAAATATGGTGTCAATTACATCCGCTCTACCCTGATTGAACACTCTCTGTGCTTCTTCCCACTGTGTAGCAATGATCTCTACTCGAATCCCTGTATATTTTTCCCACAGGTGCCATTGATCAGGCAGGATGCCCTTAACCGACCCAGATGAATCCCGGAACACATAAGGAGGATAGTTGTCGTCCATTACTACCCGAATAAGCCGATTCTTGTTAACATCTGAATTCCCGCTAGCTATCATCACCTGTTCAGTGAAAGCTGCTGAAATATTATAAATCGCAAGGACAGAAACCACTAACGCTGAGACGAAAACCCAAAGACAATTTTTTGGCAAAAAACCACAGTAACGTTTCATAGAGCATGACCTCATTTTTAGAATTTACCTGATCCAGATATCTACATTCTTTTCGTGCTAATTTAGTGCCAACAAAGCAATGATTCTGGAGATTTTTAGTCATCCTTATTGAAAAGACTATAAAACTTCTTGATAGGAAATCTTTTATAGATTTATACACGAAGAATTTTACTGGATGTGAAGGGACAAAAGATTGACGGTAGAGCCAATCATGTACTCAAAGGCGGACTCTAATCCAGGTAAGTTTCTCCGGAAATTAGGTAGGATGCTTGAAAAGGGTTTGACTTCCCAGCTTCCCATCAAGTTTCCTGTAGACAAAAACCATCATTGACACCTGGTCGAAACTTTCTTATACTTCCCGCCCATATGGAAAGTTACTTTGGAGAATTGCAGCTCAAGAATAGGTAAAAATATACTTCACATTCTGGTTGGTGAAACATGATTAGTATAAGGCAGTTACAATATGAACCCGCTGAAGTTAAGCATGGATACACAGATACGATCCTCAGAGTAGATTTAAGCACCAAAAAGATCAATCTAACCAAGCTATCCCCCGAATTTCGCGATAAGTACATTGGCGGTAGGGGATATGCATTAAAACTTATCTGGGACGAGACAACAGGCTTGACCCGCTACGATAGTCCCGAAAACATCCTCGTGATGGCAAGTGGTCCTCTAGGGAACGAACCGGGTTTTCCCGGAACCGGGAAGTTTGTTGTTGGTACCATATCACCGCTTACCGGCACCTTTATCGATTCCAACGTCGGCGGGCACTTCGGCCCTTTGTTGAAACTTGCCGGTTTCGATGCAATTGCTGTTACCGGTATTTCAAAACAAGACGTCGTCATTGTTATCGATGGTGACGAGGGAACCATAAGTCTGGTTCCATCACCTATTTACATGAAAGAAATAGATGAAGGAGCACTTTCCTTTGGTGAAGCATTGCTCAAAGATATGAATGGCGGAGGCTTCAGCTCATCCATTGCTGCCGTTACCGCCGGAAAAGGAGCATTAAACGCCAGATTTGGTATCATAAACAGTCTTTACTATGACAAGAAACGCAACCGCATCCGTGCAAAACAGGCAGGCAGGGGCGGTACCGGCACCGTAATGAGATTCAAGGGCTTGCGTGCCATTGTTGTGCGATCCAGTCTTCCCAAGGCCAACGGAAACAACGCCGCCGATTTCAAGACCGTCCGACGGATTGGTTCTGAATTCAGAAAAATGTTACGCAAGCATGACCCGGAACAACTTAACCTTTCCTCATGCGGTACCACGTCATTGTCAGAATATATGGACAAGTTCCACATATTTCCCGTTCACAATTACCAGTATGGACAAAGTCCAAATTCTTCAAAGCTTTTTGCCGAAGTGTTTTTCAAGAAATACTTCAGTAAAAAAGTACCTGACGGCTGTTATTTCGGGTGTTGTCTTGCGTGTGCAAAGGGCGCAGAAGATGTGCTGCTTCAAAGGGGACCTTATGCTGGACGAAGAGTCAGCGTCGATGGCCCCGAATATGAAACGGTTGCAGCTCTAAGTTCTATGGGGATATTCAATCCCCACTATGTCATGGAATACAACTGGTATTGTGATGAATATGGCCTTGATTCCATCTCAACCGGGGTTACCATTTCTTTTCTGATGGAATGTGTGCAGCGTGGTTACCTTGATGCAGATGATATCGGATATGATTTGCGATTTGGCGATATTGATGCTGCTGACCGCCTACTCCATGAAATCGCCAGCGGAGAAGGTTTCGGGAAAATTGCCGGTCAGGGCGTGGCAAGGAGCAAACTGTGGGTAGCAAGAAATTACTCAGCTAGACACGGCGTACCCGAGGAACAGGTTCTCGCCGAATTAAACAAATTTGCCATGGAAACCAAGGGACTTGAATTCTCCATGTATGTTACCAAGGAATCACTGGCACAACAGGGCGGATACGCTTTTGCCCTCAAGGGACCTCAACACGATGAAGCATGGTTAATTTTCATCGATCAAATCCACAAAGAATTACCTACCTTTGAGGACAAGGCAAGGGCTCTTCGCTGGTTTCCCCTTATTCGAACCTGGTTTAACGCAACCGGTCTTTGCAAACTGCCATGGATAGACGTTCGTCATCCCGAGGCTGCTCACACCAAGGAGCCAGTTAAAAATCTTCCCACCCTGGAGTACTACGTCCAGTATTATAATGCCACTGTGGGGACAAATAAGACTCTCCAGGACATTCTTAACGATTCTGAAAGGTTGTACGTGCTACAAAAGTTAATAAACCTGCGCCAGGGTAAAGGAACGCGAGAAAGCGATCGAATACCCTTGAGAGCCATCGGGCCCGTGTATTCCAACGAGTATGAATCGAGGGCAGAGTATTACGATGAATGGTTGAAAGAACATGCCGGAAGCGAGTCCATCCCTGACGACCCTCGAGAAAAACACAGGCTGCTTTTGAAGAAAAGGTTAGAAGCATTTGAGCGCCTTTGCGACGTTGTTTACGAAGAGAAGGGATTCTCACAAGATGGCATACCACTTCCAGAGACGGTCGAAAAATTTGGTCTTATGGATGAACGGGCCAGACAACTACTTGAAACATACAATGTGATTTCTTATGACAATAATATGGAAGAAGAACTTCTAAAAACAGCGGGAGGAGTTTCACGTTAGACAGCTTTTGTATAAAACCGCATTTCCAACAATATTAGTAAGCTAAAAAACGGGTACTTGATCGAATCCTCCTGAGCCAGGTGCCCTACCCTCTCAATTTACCGCAGCCTTATTCCTTTTCTACAGTAACAGTTACTGCTCCACCCTTTCCGAACTTTTGTCTGTAGAATAAAGGACTTTTTTTACCTTGTCTGTTACTTACTTTATCTGCTACGACCAGAGTAAGTTACTCCAACATAGAGAATATTACAACACTATTGGCATGT
>QMLL01000303.1 GCA_003646715.1 Deltaproteobacteria bacterium | reverse complement strand
TTCGATTTTATCTGCATCTGGTTTATCAAGTCGTTCAAGAAATTGCCTGGAGTACGGGGAAAAGGTTTCAACGTAGCGTCTCTGTCCTTCTGTATAAAGAATATGATACGCCAACGTTGATTTACCCGAACCGCTCGGGCCCGTTATTGCCACGAGCTGGTTCAGAGGTATGTCCACGTCAATATTTTTCAGGTTATGCTGCCTGGCTCCTTTGACGTGAAGGGTGTCCGGTTTTTCGCTTGTCATTTTTGTCAAATGCCCAGCTTTTCCGCCAGTTCTCTGTATACCTTTGGAAACTCGGGCTGGAAATTCTGGTAATGCGTAATGGGATATCTTGCCCCAATCTTACTGCCTGATTTTTTCAGTCCATCGATCAATTCATCCAGAAAAGAAACAGGAAGAGCAAACACCATTTCATCATCCATGGTCATGGAAAATATTCTATCCCCCAATCCTGGTATTATAACTCTGGGCTGACCAGTTTTTAACGGGCTGACCAGGTATTCTGAACACTCCACTTTTCCTCCGAAAGAGCCTGATACTCTACTCGTAGAATTAAAAGTTGCGGCCTGTATGAGACGCGAAATCTGAGCAGGGTTACCGTATATCACAATAACATCAGGTTCAGCAGCCGCTTTTGCCATGGGAAAGAGTAAAATTCCTTCGAATTCGTCTTTCTCAAGCAGACTCATACTTTTCACTTCTTCCAGGCTGACTTCTTTATTGTTTTTGAAGCCTACCTCACAAAATAGGCCGCTCAATTCTGTGCTGGCATCGGGGGCAGGAGTCAAACCAAAGGCAAGCAGCGCAGGTACGCAGATAATATCACTTCTTGTTAGTGCCACCTGCCATCCGTAGTTTCTTGCCATGGTGACGCCCTGGCAAATGGTGATTTTCTTTTTCAGAAACAAAGATGGCCTTCTAGCTTTTTCCGGGATTTCTTCAATATCCCTGATGAATCTGACCCCGATGGGGAACGTTTTAAGCCTGAGATTATCCATTAGAAATTTTGAATGTTCAGCAAGTTCTGATGCAATCACGATTTCCCTCCTCCTGGTAGTTTGTGACGGGTTCATGTGGCGAAATATACTGGTATGCTAGGATATGTAACTGATCATAACATTGAAAGTCTATTTAAGCAAAAATGACCACAAGACTCCTGCAGCAATAGCCGAACCAATTACTCCTGAAATATTAGGCCCCATGGCATGCATGAGTAGATAGTTGGTGGGGTCTTCCTTGTTGCCGATTAACTGTACCACCCTGGCAGCGTCGGGAACTGCCGATACCCCTGCCGCACCCAGTAACGGATTTATTTTTTCTTTACTGAAAAGGTTCATCAGTTTGGCAAAAAGGACACCTCCTGCGGTTGCAACCATGAACGAAGCAGCACCAAGACAGAAAATACCGATGGATTTGCAGGTAAGGAACACGTCTGCCTGCGTGGATGCCCCGACTGTTACTCCGAGAAGTATCGTAACGATATCAATTAACGCGGTCCTTGCCGTTTGGGCCAACCTGTCTGCAACTAAGCATTCTTTCAAAAGGTTTCCGAGAAATAGCATACCCAGAAGTGGTAAAGCGGCTGGAGCGAGAAAACAGCAGAGAAGAAAGGCAACAATCGGAAAGAGGATCTTTTCCCGTTTGCTAACAGGTCTGGGATCACTCATTTTTATAAGACGTTCCTCTTTCGTGGTTAAAAGGTACATTATAGGAGGCTGGATGACAGGAACTAGTGCCATGTATGAGTAAGCAGCAATTGCAATGGGACCCACCAAGTGTGGTGCCAGCTTGGCGGAGAGAAAAATTGCCGTGGGGCCATCTGCTCCGCCGATAATTCCTATGGAACCCGCTTCGTTGGCCGGGAAACCCAGTGCCAGAGCCGCCAGAAAAGTAACGAAAATTCCTACCTGTGCTGCTGCTCCCAGTAGCATCAGTTTTGGACGCGCAAGCATGGTGGAAAAATCTGTCATAGCCCCAATCCCCAGGAAAATCAGCGGAGGATAAACACCCTGACGCACTCCAAAATACAAGTAATTTAGAACGCTTCCTTTCTCATAAATTCCGAGACCGAGTCCCTTGAATACCGGAATATTTCCCATCAAAATACCAAAACCAATGGGAACCAGTAACAGAGGCTCATAGTGCTTTGCAATACCAAGATAGATAAAAACCAGCCCTACTGCGATCATGATAAGGTGGCCATATGTGGCAAGTCCAAAACCCGTGTTGTGGAAAAAGTTTATAATCAGATCCATTCTTTTTGAACTCCTCCTCTGATCTGTTTTTCTGTTTTAGGAGATGTATTCTTCTATTTTGCTGCTTTTCCCGATTCGTCTTCTATAAGCTCTATCCTGATGTCTCTTGCCCACCTATGAAACCCTATTTTATCCCCTCCTGCGTCATAAATGAGTCCTTCCTGCAGAAACATGTCTAAATGATAGTGAGGTCTGTGAATCCCGCGCTTTTCTGCATGTTCAAGTAGTCTTTGAAGAGAAAATGGCTCTCCTAGACGTTCTGTTATCCAACGGTAATAATTGTAGATTTCTACCTGTTCCGGAGTAAGCCAGACCACTTTAGTGACTGTGGCTCTTTTCTTGTCATCCCGGGTCTTTTTGCTTTTAACTAGTTCGGGGACAGGTTTTAGTTTTGCATGTTTAACTTTTTCCTTCTGCTTGTCCCATAATTTTATTGCTTTTTCCATGTTTGAAATAAAGAAGCACAGAACAAGAAGCCCGGAAAAAACTATTGATATGCCAGCAACGGTAATCATCCACCCATTTGCAGCGGATATTGCGTCTACGCCATACATTTACGTTCATACCTCCTTTTTCTATGTTACTTCACGAAATACCCGAGCGAAATAGTTAAACCCTGTATTTCTTTCTCTCTTCCATGGTCCTGGCAATTTTTGCCATTAGCTTGTGACCGAAATCTGCATTCATGCGGATGAGACTATAGAGTTCTGTACCGGAGAATTGAATGAGCGTTGTGTCCGTAAGGCAAATACCGGTGGCAGTATACCTGAACGGACTTACCAGAGAAGACCATCCAATTCCATGCCCTCCGTTTTTAAGGTGAAGAGATCTCCCGGAGGGAAAGCACAAAAGAACAGTTCCTTTTTTCAGGATAAAGAAATTCTTGGCCGGGCTGCCCTGCTGAAAAATAATTTCTCCTTCCTGCCAGTGAGTGGCAGTTCCAATGACAGCTAATTCGGCCAAATCAGAGTCCGAGAAATCTGAAAAATATCCGGATTCTTTCAGCTCGCTAATATCTATCATGACTTCTCCCGTAATCTTTGTTCAGTATTTGAACTCAAGTTCATCTCCACTCAAGACCCCTTCGAGTTGGTTGGTCTTTCTTTACCACTTTTTGATTAATGTGCAATATTTTATTACCTGATTTTATTACCTGTTGGTAATTTCTGGAATGATCTTTCTAAAAAATTGAGTTCTGGTTGCGCAGGAAATGGGTCTTTTGAACGGTAAAGGTGTAGCGGTTATACCGGGAGGTTAATTGCTTTCAATTATTTGGCGATATATTGTGCTGGTTTCGTGGGAGGGTTCGGTTTCCAACATTCTTTTCAGTGTCTCTTCGCAACGCTTGTAAACTTTTAGAGCTTCTACTTTAAAGCCCAGTTT
>QMLL01000302.1 GCA_003646715.1 Deltaproteobacteria bacterium | reverse complement strand
CTTATTCTGTTTAGCTCTATTAAAGATTTAACTGAAACACCAAATCTTCTTGCAACAATATAGGGGTTATCACCTTTTTGCATCACATAACGATAAGGAGCTATATCCCTAATTTTCATTTTGGGCATTTTAGGAAGAAAAGCATAAAAGCGTCTCCCCATCCCTTTTGGAATTTTTATTGAGTAATTTGGATCATCAGGTGGAATGCATCCTCTCAACAAAGCGGGATTTAAAGATTCTAATGTTTTTAATGGAATAGCCAATGTTTTTGCTATGGTCCTAAGAGTAATAGGCTTTTTGGCTTTTACTTTTTCTGTTTTGTATGGTTTTGTAAATTTTATATCTAAAAATCCATACTTTGCTGGGTTCTTTGCTATTGTAATAGCTGCTAAAACTTTTGGAACAAACTCTTTTGTTTCTTTTTTAAGGAGCCGCAACTTAACAATTTTCCAAAAATCTTTACATTTAGTCCTCTTGATAGCTTTTATAATTCTACCTTCACCTGCATTATAACCAGCAATAGCTAGATGCCAGGAATCAAAAGCATTATGCAAATCTTTAAGATAATGCGCTGCTGCTATTGTAGATTTTTCCAAATCCCTTCTTTCATCTACCCACCAATCTACTCTTAGACCATAACGTCTAGCTGTTCTTTTTAGGAGTTGCCAATATCCACATGCACCTTTTGGAGAAATAGCATTTGCAGAAAAACCGCTTTCTATGAGAGCAATATAAACAAGATCCTCAGGGATTCCGTTTTCTTTGAATATCCTTTTCATAACAGGGACACAAAGATAAGATCGAGAAAGCCATAAAGAAAAGTTTTTTCTTGCCTTTGTTTGATAAAAGTTGATAAATCTTCTTACTTGATTGTTTAATATTACGAAAAGTGTTTTATCGAGAAAAATATTTTGAGGATAAGCCCACTTCTCTGGGATATCATCTAGGGAATAAAGTATTTTAGGTATTTGTTCTTTCCTTATTGGTATATTTATACTTGCTGATCTGGTTTTAGCTGGTGTTTCTTCCTTTTTTGTCTTTAAAGGAGTAACGGTAGTTCCTTTTAGGCTTTTTTCAGGAAGGGGCTTTTTGACTTCTTTAATTCCGCATCCTGTAAAAAGAAAAAGGATAACAACAATAGAAAACAAAAAAATTTTTTTGGATATCTTTCTTTCTTTTTCCACTTATCAAATATTATTAAATAGAAAATCCATTATAAAAGTCTTATCCGCCCTAAAAAATGGACTGATAAAAAATTTTCATGTTTATCATTATTTAATACAACCAAATATAAAAAATTTTCTAAAGAAAAACTTTAAGTTTTTTCTTCAACTTCTTAATATTATATAACAATTTAGCCTACAATTTTAATCCATAAAAAATCATTAATAAAAAAGGATTGATTTAATTTATCAATCCTATCAATTTTTTTGGTAGCGGGAGGAGGATTTGAACCTCCGACCTTCGGGTTATGAGCCCGACGAGCTACCTGACTGCTCCATCCCGCGTCATCAACTATTATTTATAATATAAATGAAAATATTGTTTCTGTCAAGGAATTAAGTCATTAATTTTTCTTAAAATTTTATCGTCTACAAAACTAAAATAGCTTAATGATATCAGAAGGTTAAAAAATAAAAAAATACCTTTTTAAAAAACCAATAGATGATCTCTCTTCTTATATCGAACTTAAATTTTGACTCTATTTTTCTTCTTTGCTAATATTGTTAACTATATACAAAATTATAGAAAATATGGACATATTTTCAATCTATGAGGTAGAGAATGGATGAATCTATAGAATTTAAAACTATAAATATAGATAGGATAGATGAAACCGATAAATTCTTCCTTATGAGTTGTAGAACTAATTTAACAACACTTAAAGAATCAATAAAGAGAGCAGGGATAACTTCGCCTTTATGGGTTTTAAATAAAGGAAAAAATAAATATAGGTTAATAAATGGTTTTTTACGTTTAAAAGTTGCGAAAGATATAGGTTTAGAGAAGATCCCTGTTTTTGTTTTCTATTTGAGGGACTTAAACAACAAGAATGATTTAGAAACCCTTTTTTCTTTGGCACTCGAGGAAAATCTAACTGTAAGAAGATTTAATGTTGTTGAGATCTCTATGGTAATAAACTCGTTTTTTAAAAATTTTGGCGTTACTAAAGATAAAATAGCTAAAGAGGTGCTTCCTCGTTTAGATCTTTCTCCTTCAGTAAAGTTAGTGAGAGACTTGTTAAAATTAAATAGTTTTCCCATAGAAGTAAAAAAATACATTGCGAAAAATGAACATTCTCTTAAAACATCCTTAAAATTTGGTATGTTTAATGAAAAAGAGCAGATTTTAATAGTTAAATTTCTTTCTCCTCTTAGATTAAAAGAAAATTATCTTTTAGAATTTCTTGAAAACATAAAAGATATTTCATTACGTGATAATATGGATATAAAGGATATGCTTAACCAAGAGATATCCCAAATATCAAAAAATGAAGATATCTCTACACAAAAAAGAGTAGAGATGATAAGGGAAAAATTAAAAAAGATGAAATACCCAATTTTTAATGATCTTTTAAAAAACTTTAATCTATTGAAGAAAAATTTAAAAATTCCTCCAGAAATAAAACTTTTATATCCTCCTTATTTTGAAGGGGATTTTTATAATATCACTTTTTCATTTAAAACAAAAGAGGAGCTAATAAAGATAATAGATAAACTACGAGATATATCTAAAAAAGAAGAGATAGAAGAACTTATTTTGCTTCTTCATGGGAAGATGAGAAAGCTTTCTGTTTCAGTAAACGAATCTGATCCATATTGAATATCCGAATAAATTTCTTATTACAAATAGGACAAGTAATCTCATTTTCTCCTTCAGTTAATTTTTCTGGATCATAAATAATTTCATTGTTACAATAAGGGCATCTATATGGAAAAGATTGCACTAATATTTCCATTAACATCCCTCCTTTAAAATAAACAAGGAACATTTTAAAAGTTTAATTTATTTTAACATAAAAATAAAGGTAGTTGACCATAAGAAACTCTATTTTTTGATTTTAAAGAAAAACATTTATCCCCTTTTAAATCTGGATTCTTACATTGACAAATTTTAACATGAATTCCTTTTTTATCTGCTATAACCTTAAGCCTTTCATATATCTTTTTTCTCAATGGAAGAGGAACAAGTTTTTCAAAAGGGCCATTTGCTATTTTCCTCCAATTTTGGGTTTTAAAGTAACTAAAGAGAAGCTCTTTGTGAATATCAGATAATTCTTTTTTTAGTATATTTTCTATAGAAGGTCGGATATGTATACTACTTGCTGTAACCTCTTTTATTCCAATTTCTGATATTTTACTTAATAATCTTTCAAAGCTTTCTTCACTATCATTTACAAATGGAATAATTGGATCAATCCTTACGCCAGGTTTTATACCAATATTTATCAGTTCCTTAAGATTTTTTATTCGCTCTAAAGGGGAAGCAGTATTAGGTTCGTATTTAGCAACATATTCTTTATCAAGGCTATTAATGGTTATGCTTGGCATAACATATGAACTGTATTTAGAAAAAAGTCTAAAAAATCTTGGATACTCTGTTGTGTCATCATTTAACAGTGCAGAGGATGCATTGCCCTATAT
>QMLL01000301.1 GCA_003646715.1 Deltaproteobacteria bacterium | reverse complement strand
TTCTTATCCCCTCTAGAATACTATCCTTTATCGAATCTCCAATGCTTACTTGATCAAAATCTGTCCATATCTGCACATCTAATTGATATAGAATTGGAAGGATTTTGTTCAATAAAAAAACTTTATCAGCATAAGCATAGCTTATGAAGCATATTGGCCTATTGTTCGACATATCTTACACTCGCTAACTTAAAATATCTTATTGTCTGGATTTGTTTCATCATACGCCTAAATTTTTGTAGTGTCAACGAAATCTCGGGATTTGCGTTGACTCGGGCAGAAAAAATGCAGTATAAGATAATAAAGAATGAGGATATATTGAGATATGATAGGAAGGGAAAAAGGTATTTTTGAGGGCTTCAGGAATTTCCTGGAAGAGAAAAATATTAACGAAAAGTATATCCCGCATTATGTCAGATGGGTAAGAGGGTGTTACAACTCTCTTCGAAGGGATTTGACTGAAACAATAAACGGTGATGAAAAAAAGGACTGGTTACTTGACCTGTCCACGAAATACGAAGACTGGCAGGTAAAACAGGCTGATTATGCTCTTAAATTGTATACCTATTTTCTTTCAAACCACAATTACCGCCCCCTTGAATCAACTTCAGAAGCATGGAAAAAGCTGGAACGCGATACCCGCAGGGTCCTCAGGCTGAAACGCAGATCATACCGGACCGAACAGGCCTACACAAAATGGCTACTTCGCTTCAAAAACTACGTAAACTGCAAGAACCCGGAAGAGCTTCTTGGATCGGACGTACAAAGCTTTCTTACCTACCTGGCAATCGAAGAAAAGGTTTCCGCATCTACTCAAAACCAAGCTCTGAACGCGCTGGTGTTTGTTTTCAGACACGTGTTAAGAAAAGATTTCGAAGGTTACATCGACGCGGTTCGGGCCAAAGAAAAGAGACGATTGCCGGTAGTGCTCACCAGGAGAGAGGTAAACCAGATCTTTGCCATGCTCAACGGCACCCATAAACTCATGGCCAAGCTTATCTACGGTTGCGGATTAAGAGTGAGCGAATGTATGAGGCTTCGCATTAAAGATATCGACCTTGAAATGGGAACAGTTACTGTTCGATCCGGAAAAGGCGACAAAGACAGAATTACCATTCTTCCAGAAAACCTCAAGGACGACCTTCTTGTGCACATGGATTCCGTCAGGATTATCTATGATAGAGACCGGAAAAATAACGTACCCGGTGTCTGGCTACCAGGAGCACTGGGAAAAAAATACCCGAACGCCGGAAAAGAATGGGGCTGGTTCTGGCTTTTTCCATCGCGGTCTCTTTCCGTTGATCCCGTATCAAATACCGTCAGGCGCCATCACATCCACGAGGCGACCCTGCAGCGCGCATTTAAAAAAGCAGTTCGGGAAGCCGGAATTACCAAGAACGCAACAGTACATTCCCTCAGGCACAGCTTTGCCACACACCTTCTTGAAAACGGCTACGACATAAGAACAGTTCAGGAACTCCTCGGTCACAAAAATGTACAGACCACCATGATTTATACCCATGTTGCCAGAAAAAATATCCTGGGAGTAAAAAGTCCTCTAGATGTTTTTTAAAAATAAAGCTTTAGCCACACACCGGATCAATTTTTACTATAAATCTTCTCTCCCCCCACATACGTTTCGAGTACTTCTATATCCCTGATTTTCACCGGATCGACTTCAAGAGGGTTATCCGAAAGAATCACAAAATCTGCAAACTTGCCAGCTTCAATCGACCCTTTCACTCCTTCCTCAAAACTGCACAAGGCAGCGTACGTAGTATACGCTTTTAAAGCTTCCAGCGGAGTAATTCGATCTTCAGGCCCAAGCTAACGCCCTCCAGCAGTTATCCTGTTTACAGCGCAATACATTGAAAAAAATGGATTCACAGGAGTAATGGGAAGATCCGAATGTAGAGTAAACGGAAGCCCTCTTTTTGCCGTCGACCCTAACGGATCTATTCGGGAAGCTCTTTCAGGACCCAAAAAGATCTCCAGATGCCTGTCGCCCAGTAATGGACATGATTTACGAAATAGCTCGGAATAATCCCCAGTTTTTTCATCTCTTCGATCTGATCCCTGGTTGCAAGCTGGCAATGGATGATCATATGACGAGAGTCGGTACGTGGAAAATTTTCAATTGCCCTTTTGAAAGCCTCAAGCACAGAGCCGATTGTCCTATCTCCATTTGCGTGCACCGCTACCTGTATACCCTGCCTGTGGTAGTATTCTATCAACCTGTTCAGCTCGCCCTGATCATATATCAGCTCACCCCTGTGCTCCGGTTTACAGAAGTAGGGCTCCTCGAGCGCCGCAGTAAGCGCCTGAATGGACCCGTCCTGAAAAAACTTGACCGCTCCAAGCTTCAAAAAATCAGACCCGAACCCCGTTTTAAATCCCGCTTCCATGATCTTCCGATAAACCCGTTCTACCAGGGTCAAATATACGCGAATCGTCAGAGATCCTTCTCTTTCAAAATCGCAGTACACCTGGATTATCGGTTTTTCGTTCCGAAAATAACCTATGGCCGCATCATGAATACTCGTAATTCCATATTTGTGAAAATATTCAATCCCCTTCCGCATCACCCCTTTTAGTTTTTCGGGAGGGTATGGTGGAATATGAGAAAGAACCCGGTTTATTGCAGGATCCTCTTCAAGCAAGCCGGTGGGGTTGCCATCTGAATCCTTAACAATGCGTCCCCCTTCAGGTTGAGGCGTGCTCGAGTCGATGCCGGAAATTTCAGGGACTCCGGAGTTTACATAGGCCAGGTGGCCACTCGCGTGAGAAATAATGGAATTCCTGGACGCTTCTATCGCAAGAAGATCGGCAAAATACGGAGGATGCAGCTTGACGTTTCCCTTCGGATCGCTCAAATGAGCATGAATAATAGCCCAATCAGGTCTTACCGCGGGGAGCAGATTTACTTTTTCTCCTGTAAGGGCACGACATAACGACGTATTCCGGATGTAGTTCCAGGATGTTTGTACCGGCAACTTGATCTTTATGTTGCTTGGTGAACCGATGAGCGTATTGTTCAGATTGCCGTATTTATCTTTTTGAGCGCCGCTGAAAAATATTCTGTCTAGTTTTCCTCGCATGGCCAGATCAAAAAACCGCAACACCGTTAAATATAGCATTTCCATCCTCAATTGTCCTGGCCATACACACTGCCATAAGTTCGTCTATCGTGTAGTAATCAATCCCATTACCTGTGACATTCTCTTATTCTCCACCAACCGTTCAAAGCTCCATTAAGGCGGTGATATCAAGGTTCATCTCGCATCCTTCCGGTAAGCGAGGATATTATCAGCAAGTACCACGCAGCGATCCTCTATTACCGGAAGGCACCGCGCGAGGACAGATGTCAGATATCAGAAGTGGGAAGTCGGAAGTTTGATAAAGAATCCTTCCACTTCAGTCATTGCGGGGAATGAAACAACGAAACAATTTTTAAAGATCAGTATTACCTCGCAAGCAGTTTTAGGGATCAGGAAGAAAGGACATCCGGGCGAGTTGAAAGATACCAGGAAACTCAAGTGCTTTTCTTGGCAAGAGGCACCCGGAGACCCAGATTTTTTATCTTTCTAAAGAGGGTTGTCTTATGAATGCCAAGCTCCTGAGCAGTTTTCAGCCTGTTCCAGTTGTTTCT
>QMLL01000300.1 GCA_003646715.1 Deltaproteobacteria bacterium | reverse complement strand
CATGGGATCACCAAGAGTAATAAAGGCTACATCTTTGCCTTTTCTTATATGGCTTAGAATTTCTTTAGCATTGGCATCCCATGCCTTTTCGAGTACTGTCCTGTCTCGTGTCATTGGGAACTTTAGAAATATCACGGGTATACTTTTCTCCACGAACCGTGAAACGATATTCATGGCAAGTGAATAGTGATTCTTTGTGGATGAAGCAGCAAATACCAGATCCACCTTCTTCAAAACTTTTATTGCCTTTAATGTCACAAGTTCCGGATCTCCCGGCCCTACGCCAATTCCATATAACGTTCCTGTGGCCATTTTCGTTCCTTACTTCTTTGCTATTTCTTTTGCTTTATTTACCATTCTGTAAATTTGCTTTCCGGACAGGTGCCTCTGCGGCAGAAATGCTCCCCTGGAATCGACGGGCATGATACCGAGGCCAACTGCGGTTCTAATTTGCTCAAACAGTGGATCGGAGGCTTTCACGTCAGAGATATTGACTTTCGCTGTGACTTCCGGGAAATCGAAATGCATAAAGAGTGCATATGCCACCGTTGATTTTTTTACAGGTTGATCCGGATAGAACATGTCCTTTTTAATGTTCGGAAAAAGCCCCCTGTATACTGCCGTTTCGATAAACTTGTAACTATTTCCCCGGTAGTCCACATCCTTGAAATCACCATACCTATGGTGGGTTTTAGGTCTTTTCGCTATGTCATGCCGGTAATCGGGGGTTTTGATGGGTATATTCATCATTTTGACAAACATCTCGGCAAACGCTGCCCTTGTAATCACAGGTTTTGACAAAAACACGGACACGTCGTTAAACACAGAAGGATAGAGGAATCTTCCTATTTCATATATCCCGTCCAGGAGTCTCATTGTGGGACGAGAAACAATCTTTTCGTCGATGATGAAGATATTGCCTTCTCTTACCGCCTTTATGGCTTCAAATCCTCCTTCTTCCTTAATGCGCCTTAATGTGACGTGGTTCATTGCTCCCCTTTGAGCCAGGTACACATCGATTTCGTGTGCATGCGAAAGAATTCTTTCTTTTCCATATGCGGCAATATTGGTTCCGTGACGCCCGACGGCATCATCTGCAACGTTTATCCCGCCTGCGCTCTCAAGTGCAAAAATAGCAATGGAGGTAGGGGCAAAGGTTTTCATCTTGCTATGGATCGATTCGAAATACACTTTCTTTCTTTCGGACAGAGGGACCTTAGCCACCAGTTTTTTGATCCTTGTTAACTCCTCCTTGAATTTTGTTATCATTCTGTAAGCTTCTTTTTCCCTGCCGGTAAGCATGCCCAGCTTTTTCCAGTACAAAAACATCTCCTCCACGGTATTTGGCTGTAATGACACCACGCAGACTCCGGCATGTTCCAACTTCTCCACTAGATTAGGGTATCCCCTGGCGATCATGGGTCTGATAAGAACAAGATCAGGTTTCGCAGCCAGAAACTTTTCGGCATCGTCATGATAACTGTAGACTGGTTTTGTCAGTGCTAGAGGTGGATATGCTTCGTTTTTTGAAACCCCAATCACTTCTTTATCAAGTCCCAGGGAAAAGAGATTTTCGGAGTGGGCTCCATAAAGAGAAATGATCCGGTGAAACGGTCTGTTAACTACTATTCTGTTTCCGGACCTGTCTACAAAAGAAGTTTCGGCCGTGGCCGTACCGATGGCACTAATAAGAAAAACAATAAGGAAAAAACCGATAAATATTCTTGTTTTCATTGCAAACTCTTCCTGCCTTTCAGTTTTTCTTCACCTGATCCAATTTTTCCAGATAAACCGCGGGCTCTTTTATTTGTTCTAAAAACCACATGTCTGGCACCGGAGAAGCTGTCGAAATAAACTTTTGCTTCTACCTCAAACACTTTCCTGATGTTATCTTCCGTAAGAACATCGTCTATATGCCCTTGAGAAATAATACGGCCTTCTTTCATAAATATCAGGTAATCACAGAATTCTGCGGCCAGATTAAGGTCGTGCATGGCAGCAATAACTGTTTTGTGGCCATTTTTTACGCTGCTTTTTGTTATGTTTAGGACCTTTAAAGTGTGGCGGATATCCATGTTAGAAGTTCCTTCGTCAAGAATCAGAACGGGGGTGTCCTGAGCGAATGCCCTGGCAAAAACCACCCTCTGTTTTTCACCACCGCTCAACTCCGTGACGTATTTGTCGCTGAATTCCTCAATTTCCATGAGTTCCATGGTATGTTTGACAATTTCAACGTCTTCTGGAGAAGGAGAGCCGAATCTAGGTATGTAAGGGTGTCTGCCCATAAATATGATTTCTTCTACTGTGAAAGGAAAATTGATATAAAAGTCCTGAGGAACCAGTGCTATGTTTTTTGCAAGTTCTCTTTTGCTGTATTCTTTTAAATTTTTTCCCTTGTAAGCTATTGTGCCTTGCTGAGGCTCTCTTATTCCTGCCATCAGGTCCAGCATAGTTGTCTTGCCGCATCCATTTGGACCCACAATCCCGTAGAAGCGGCTTTTGATAATTTCAAGCGACAGGTGCTTCAGCACCGGCACGTTTCCGTATGAAAAGCTGACGTCATCCAGGATAAAAACTGTTGTCTTATCCATATGCCCTCATCATGCGGTGTTTCCTGAATATGAAACAGAAAAAAGGCCCTCCTATAAGTGCGGTCAATACTCCAATAGGTATTTCAGCTGGCAACACGGCTCTCGTTATGGTGTCGGCAATCAGGAGCAATATGGCCCCCATCAACGCAGAGGCCGGCAAAAGAGTCTTGTTGTCAGGTCCGGTAAGAAAGCGCATTAAATGAGGCACTACAAGCCCTACGAAACCGATTATCCCTGATACTGATACGCAACTTGCCGTAATGAGGGAAGCCGTTACCAGCAGAATTATTCTCACCCTGTTTGTCGCAATCCCCAGAGAACTTGCTGAACGATCGCCCAGGCTCATGACGTTCAGGTCCCTGGCAAAGAAGCAACATATACTGGCTCCCAGTGAAACAAAAACCATTGTCAGAAGTACATCTGTCCATGTCTTTGAGGCAAAACTTCCCATCAACCAGAAAATAATTATCGCTACCTGTTCGTCTGCCACGTACTTGATAAAACTCACTCCTGCTGAAAGGATTGCAGCCACTATAATTCCAGCCAGGATAAGGTTGTTGGACGAAGTTTGCCTGTCAAACGAGGAAATTAACAACACCGCAATAAGTGTGGCTATCGCGCCCAGAAAAGCGAATAATGGAGTTGTGTAAATACTGAGCATAGAAAAATTGAACAACAATGCTATGGAAGCTCCAAAAGCAGCCCCTGCGGATATACCCAGAGTGTAGGGGTCTGCCAATGGATTTAGCAAAATTCCTTGAAAAACTACTCCTGCCAATGATAAACCCGCTCCCACGATAGCTGAGGTCAATATCCGGGGGAGCCTCACTTCCAAGACAACATATGGGAAGACATTATCTAGACCATTTAGCAGGTTAGAATTACCAGTTATTTTGGAAAGCACGATTTTTAGTACTTCAGCAAACGAAATCCGTATGTATCCCATTCCGGCAGAAATGGTGATGAAGGCTAGAAGCATAATAAAAAGTATTAGCTGGAGCCATGGTACGGCTCCAGCCAGCCTGGTGTTTTTCATAATTTAGAGCTCTATGTTATTATCTTT
>QMLL01000299.1 GCA_003646715.1 Deltaproteobacteria bacterium | reverse complement strand
TGGTGGAGAAGCGCCTTCAATTATTACTTTCTCTCCAAAGCCGGTTTCGAGGGAGTGGCAAGCGTGGAAGGAATGCTGAAGGACTATTGCGACAGCTATTTTGGTAGATTTTCAGGGAAAGCATACCAGATATTATCATCGCTTTTATTTGAGGTGCAGTATCCTGAGGGAGCCTATGCAACAAAAATCCCGCCTATCGAAGGCGTTGTTGGCAAAAACGAAAGGGTTTTCGATAGAATTGAAGGGATACTCTCCTCTTTGGAGAAGGAGGTTGGGGAAGAAGGCGAGGTATCTTCTCGGCTGAAAAGACTTCATACGTATCTGGCCTTCGTCAGGTCTTCTACTGCTGCGTATTTCTTGCGAGGAGAAGCTTTGGTTGCTGAAAAGGCCGGGAAGGCGCGGGAGAGCGTGGAAAAGATGCTGGAGGTGGCCCGGCTCGAGGAGCGCATGCAGCGACTGTGCCAGGAGAGTTTTTTGAACGACGATGGGGTTCTGGACTACCGACTCTTCATCTATCGGAGGAAATGGCGTTTCCTGGAGGATAAAAAGATGTTGGAAAGGTTCAGGAGGTCTCGTAAAAATGTGCAATTCACATAAAACAGAGGAAGCGATTGCAAAAGAATGGCTGAAGAAATCTCGGGCTATTGGCCTGGAGATGATATTTTTCGAGCACACTAAGGAAAATTTCGATGCGGAAGAAGTGGTGAGGGAAATTGCCAATTGTGGGGCCAATACTGTGAGGTTCGCTGCCATCTCATGGAAAGGGGAGGCCCAATATCCGAGTAAAGTCGCTCCCATGGCCGAGGGGTTGGAGGGTAGGGACTTATTAAAAGAGATGAGGGAAGCGACAAACAGATACGATATAAGGCTAATTGTTTACATCAATGACCTGAATAGGACTCTCGTTCCCAAACATCCTGAGTGGGTGAAGAGGAACGAACATGGGGAATTGATGTTTTTGGGAGACGAGAGAGATAGCAAACAAGGGTTTTGTTACTTTACTTGTATTAACTCTCCTTGGCTGGAGGAATTCTATCTTAAAGTGATCGACGAAATAGTGGGGTATGAGCCCGATGGAATATATCTGGATTGTAATAGTATTCCAAGATACTTAGGGAAGTATGTCTGTTACTGTAAATACTGTCGTGAGGAATTTAGAAAGGTGTCAGGTAAGGATATACCTTCTCAGAAGATACTCTCATCTTCTAATCCCTGGAAAGATCCCGTTGCTTTGGAATTTAGGGAGTGGATTAGAGGACGCATAAGGGCATTTTATAAAAAAGTAATTAATAGAGTCCGTCAAAAAAATCCAAAAATAGCCGTTATAAATAACGCAGGCAGCTATACTTCCCGTGGTTTAGGTTTGCCTGTAGAAGAACAAGCAAAAATCTTTGATGGTTTACTTCTGGAAGCTTATATAAGAAATATAGGTGCAGAACTTTGGCATGCCGGTGAAAACGCAAAGTTCGCTGATAATCTGAGTATTCCAGTATTTGTCCATGCAGAATACTTTTCATACCGTTGGAGGTTTTCGTACTGTTCTCCTTCAGAATTAGCAGTGAAAATCGGGTTTTTAATTGCTAACGGGGCAAATCCTTTGTTGGCAGAATATCCTTTTCATGAAAAAGAAGGATTAAAAGCTGTTAAACCGTCCTATAGTTCAATTAAAGAGAATGAGGAGTTTTTAGTTGATACAAAACCGATAAGTTCAGTGGCATTGATTTACTCCAGGAAAACGGCCGAATTCTACGACAAAAGGGATACTCTTGAAAAACATGAAAATCTCTTTCGAGGTGCTTATCTTCTTCTAAGTCAAACTCATACCATATTTGATGTTCTTCATTCGGATTTAAGTGGCGAAGATTTAGGCAAATATAAAGCTATTTATTTACCGAATGCCGCCTGTCTTGATGAAAAAGAAATACAGACTATTCAAGATTACGTAAAATCTGGAGGTGGACTTATTGCTTCCTATGAATCTTCTCTTTTTAATGAGAAATGTTTAAAAAGAGATGATTTTGGTCTAAATGAGGTAATGGGAGTAAAGTACCTGAAAACAAAAAGAATTAATTCAGGAAGCTATGTTGAAGGTGTATATATGAAAGCAAAAGAATCCCACGAAGTAACAAAAGGATTTCATGATGGTCAACTTCTCCCATTGCCAGACGCTCTTGTAATAACTGAAGTTAAGAAGGCAAAGGGATTGTGTACAACAATAATTCCCCAACCTCCTGAGGTAAGTCTGGGCAAGGAGAGTGCCTATCCAAGTTTACTGATCAATGAATTTGGGAAAGGGAGAGTCGTCTATTTCCCTTTCGGGATAGAGTCTCTTTATTTGGAATATAGATTTCCTATCCTTCGTCGTCTTTTTGATAATGCTGTTAAATGGGTTACCCAGGGGGGAACCCTTCTAAAAATTGAGACCGCCCCCACTGTGGAAGCAACATTGAGAGGAAAAGATTCTGTCTACATTATCCATCTTATTAATTATACAAATAGCGAGAGGATTTTAGAGGCCCCTTGCCCTCAAGAGATAAAAATAGAATTCCGCCTACCCGATAAGAAAAAGGTTAAAAATATTAAGACCTTATCTAAGAAGAGGATTGCCTTTGATGAAAGTAATGGCATATTGAGAATAAGTTTACAACTTGAGAGTTATGAAGGAATAGTCATCATCTCCGATTGAAGTTGATGCGTTTACGGAGGAGGGAACACCGTGGATAGAAATCAGTTTCACCAAGCGGTGATCGTCGTGGGCAAAGACGCCCCCTTGCCAGAGCAATTTGCTGCTCAAGAACTTTGTCGCTATATTCAGCGCATATCAGGTGCAGAACTACCGATCAGGACAGATATGGAGAAGACCGAAGGACCGCGGATACTTATCGGCAATCCGGACACAAATAGAAGCACTGCCCAGGCGTTTGAATCAGCACATATCCATTTTGGAGCACTTGATTTAGGTGAAGAAGGCTTCGTAGTCAGGACGATTGGGAAAGATCTAATTCTGGCAGGTGCCTGCGGTCGCGCTACACTCTACAGCGTTTATAGGTTTTTAGAGCATTTAGGCTGCCGCTGGTTTGCACCGGGTGAGCTTGGAGAGGTCATTCCAGAGATGGAGACAGTTGCCATAGGACCGCTTGACATCATAGAAAAGCCCAGTCTGAGCTATCGGGCGTTGATGCATCACCTGCCGGTAACATCGGAACATGTTGAATGGATAGATTGGATGGTTAAGAACAGACTCAACCGCCTCCTGGCTCCCCTCAGGGTTAATCCCAACGATCAACCATACGAACAAAATTATGAGCAGACAAAGCGCGTACTCGGTGGGGAGATTGCGAAGCGGGGCATGCTGATCGAAGCCTCACACCACAGTTTTACCAGCTACTGGCTGCGTAAGGAGGACTATTTTGCAGAACATCCCGATTGGTATGCGTTGCGTGATGGGAAGCGAGTGGCGCATCAACTCTGTTTGTCCAATCCCGAAGTGATTAAGGTTATGATTGAAAAGGTCCTCGATTTTATTAAGCGCAACCCGGAGGTTGATATCATTGGCCTTTACGCCGATGATGGCCAACAATATTGTCAATGCGATAACTGCCGAGCACTTGGAAGCCTTACGGACCAATATGTCCATTTTGTCAATCAGGTTGC
>QMLL01000298.1 GCA_003646715.1 Deltaproteobacteria bacterium | reverse complement strand
CCAATAAAAAAACGTAGTGTGCCAGATGTGTAATATTTTACTTATTTTCCAATTCGGCAATGCGGCGTTGGAGGGAATCGATCTCTTCGTCTCTGCCGTCGGTGCGGTGGAGAATGTGGCGACGGATGCTGATGTAGCTGGCGAGGAGGACGAGGATGATTATGATTATGGCAAGGATGATGCGATAGGGCATGATCCAAAAGTAGATGGTGCGATCAGCTACTAGTCCTGGACCATAACTAACATCGATGGTGGCAGTGTAGCGCCCTAGTCCCCAAGTGGTGTCCCAAATTCCATTAAGAGTGCGAGAGGTGTAAGGGAAGATGTTAAGTTCTTCCAGAGTAATGGAGTCTAATTTACGTCCAAGCATGTCATGGATGGTGATGGTGGAGAGTGGTCTAATGTGAGTGTCTGATTGGTTTTCTACTATGGCGCTAAATTCGATGGGACCATATTCGGAGACGAAGGATTTGGTAGAAAAGTCTTTGACAAGAGCATCGTAGGTAATATCACCATTAACAGTAATGCCAAAGAGTGAGCCTACTTGACCAATAAGAGATGAGGCGGTGCCAGCAGTTTTATCGTTAGTAATGGATCGAAAAAAGACGCCAGCGTAGTGTCCGCCAGGAAGAGCGTCATTAGGAACTGTGATTAGGACGGTGAGCTGTTTAGACTCTTTTGGTTGTAGGATAAGACCTTCACTATCGAGAGTAAACCAGGGAGAAGCGAGATAGCGGCCTGATTGAGTATCTTCAACTGGGATTGGAGTGCCTGCGTCGTCTTGGACGATAAAGTCAGTGATGTTAGCTTGGAGGGAGACTATTTGATCTTCTGAATTATTGGTAACTTTGATGGTTTTTTGGATGGTTTCTCCTGGATCGATAGTGGCGTCATAGCGAGGAGGGGAGACGACCAACGACACTTCTGCATGGGCGGGGGTGATAGCAAATAGCAAATAGCAAATAGCAAATAGTGAGGAGAGGGTGATTTTGGGCAGTTTCATGGTTTAGAAGGTTCCTGTAGCAGTGTAAGTAACTTGGTTTTCGTAGTCACCGGCTTGTTGAGTGGCGCCGATTGAAAGACGGTAACAGACATATGCGTTTTCACTGTCGGCAACTGTAGTAGAGGAGAAAAGGGTGGCAGGAGTGTCTGAGGATGCTATATTGGCAAACTGGCGGGCGTTAAAAGTGCGAGTAGAATCGTTATATTCAAAGGCAATGGAGGAAGCATCGACATTTTCTAGTGAGTAGCCAAAGCCATTATTAGTAGCGGTGTTCCATTCATCACTAACAGTGTCAGAAGCAGTAGTGGTATCGCCTGGAGTGTCGGCAATAAATGGAGTAGTAGCACCACCAAGACCGAGTTCATCATCTTCACTGGCGGTAACGACGTAGCCTGATTGGGCGTTGGTTGAGACGGTTAGGTTGTGGGAGAGGTCTTTGAAAGTATTGAGTGACATGCTACCAAATGGAACGGCAAGGGGGGCGTTGGTTCCTGTTGCGGTGCTGATGTCTGGAGTGGCTCCGCATGTAGAGGTGCTAGTTCCTACACCTGCAATGGTGAAAGTGATAGTAGGATCAACGGTGGCACTAACTCTAACTGCTTCGATAAGGGCGATTTTGCCGGTAGTTTGATCAATTGGAGTGTCGGTGTTGGGATCGGCACCTGCAGCGAAGTTTTTGACGATGAATGAATAGGTGTCGGCAGTGGCTTCGGTATGGCTTGATTTTTCTCCAGGTGCGATTGGGGTGTTGGTGCCATTTGTGTTGCCGATGGTGAAGTTGATGCTAGTACCGATTCCGCCATTACCACTGTAGTGAGCTTCGAAGCAGTGGTAGTTGGCTGGAGCAGTACAACCTGACCCGCCTGAGGCGGTGGCAGTACCAGTTACAAAGTCATAATCAGTAACATCAGTAGCAACAACATCGACTGCGCTACCAGTGAGATCAAATCCATCGTCATCTAGATTGCCGTCGTTGGGGGTGGTGGTGTCGGCGGGGATGAGGATTTGGAAAAATCCGTCAGCAACAGCGCTAGCAGTGTCAAAGGTGATAACGTGTTGAGGTGTGGTTTCAAGATAGATAGGATCACCGTCATCAGCGTCTCCTGAGACAATAACTGGGGTAACGGTAAACTCGTCATCGTCAACGATGTCGACTACCGTATAGCTATTGGTATTGATAAGGATAGAGTCGCCGGCGTGGAGGTTGGCGGTGCTAGTAGAGTTGAGAGGGGCTACGGGAGAGGATTGGATTTGGACGTTACTGGTGCCGACTGCTGTGCCAGTAGATTCGACTCTAGCACCCCATGAGAGACGGGAGGATTGGAGAGTGTCTTTGACGTTATCTAAGTTAGCGGAGTCTAATACGGGCGGAGAGATGAGGGAGAGGGCGAAGGCAATAGAAATAACGCCAATGGCGGTAATATATTTCATATATGTATAGTTGTAAACATATATTTGATGGTTGTCAAATGATTTTGGCGTGTCGGTGTGTCAGCTAGTTAGTGTGTTGTTGGTGTTTCTTGGTTAAGAGTAGCAGATAGATTGTGATGAGTGCTAGCAAAGCGAGTGTGATGAGTATGCGAATGGGGAGGAGCCAGACTGTTTTGGTAACTGATGTGATCTGGGAATTACCCTCAGTGGTGATTTTTAGTGTAAATTCGTAGGGTCCGATGTAATACCATTTGGGGTGATAGATTGGTGATGATGAATCGACTGTAAGAGTGCGTGATGAGTTAGCGAGAATGAGATTAGGATCTAGTGTGATCTCGTCTGAGTTAGATTGTTGTGGTTTGGAGATAATAAGAGTGGATTGGGGGCGGAGCATGATGTTGGATGAGTTGGTGAGTTTGGTTGAGATGGTTAGTGGAGTAGATGAGTCGTGAATGCTTGGGAGGTTAAAATCGGTGACTTTGAGATTGATTGGAATAATTCCATCTGGAGAAAGAGTGGTGAGGATGAGGGCAGAGATGGAGGGAAAGGTGTCCGTCCAAGGTGGATCAGTCTTTGGGGGTTGAGATGATGGGATGATGGGTGTGATGACGAGGGCGAGATAGGAGTCGATGGTGATATCGGTGTTGGCTCCTTCGATTTCTAGAACGAGTTGAGTCGAGTCGTTAGAGTTTAAGTGAAAAGGTTGTCCTAGTTCGCGATCGGCGTTGGCGAGTGAGATGGTGAGGGGAATGGTGGATGGATCAAGAGGGGTTGGATCAATGATGGAGTGGCCGTTGGAGTCGGAGGGTGTGAGAGTGTGAATATTGGCGACAAAATCACTACTTTCTCCCTGGTTGGTGAGTTTAAAAGCGTGAACAATTTTTTTGTTCGGAGCGAGAAGAACTTCGATTACTGGGGGAGAGATGGCAAGTGACGCAGATTGTGCAACAACTGGCGTCACGGCATACGGCATACGGCATACGGCATACAGTATGAGGGAAAGAGAAATAAATTTTTTCATATTAATAGGTTGGTGTAGCTATGTAAATAATAGATGTGGTGTAATCTCCGGCAGTTTGAGAGCCGCCAATATTGGCTTGGTAGGTGATGGTGGCTTGGCGATTTTGACCAGCTGATGTGGTTGAGAGAACTACTTCTGGTGAATCTCCAAGTGAGAGGTCGGGGAAGGGGCGAAAATAGGTTGAGTCGGTAAAGTCGGAGTCGATGT
>QMLL01000297.1 GCA_003646715.1 Deltaproteobacteria bacterium | reverse complement strand
GGAGTATTTAGCTGAGGAAATTCTAATGCAGTACGAAGATCAGGCTTTCAGTTATACCGATGCGGTCAGTTTTGCTGTAATGAAACAATACGGGATCACCCAAGCCTTTTCCTTTGATCAATATTTTGTAACCGCTGGCTTTAGTCTAGTACCAGGTACCCCCCACCAATAGAAACCTTCCCGCATTTATTGGGATTTGATCTCCCCTCTCAGAATCAAAGGGATAAACAAGCCCGTGGCCGCAGGCATGGCAGAACAGTGCGGGCGATAAAGGGATATTTCGTTTTGGTGATCAAGCGACTAAATAAATCGGTGTTGACATCTATTTTTAAATTTGGAAGGCAAATCTATAAGATAGTTGAGAAACGACCTGAAGCACTTGCCCTTTTTGTGTCCTCGACGGAAAAATCTACATGCATCCTTGATATTTATTTAATAATTGCAGATACCCAGGCGCAAGCTTGGAAACTCTGGCCTTGGCATTCTAATGTTTGACATATTACCATAAGAATGCTATTGTTTTTAAAAAATAAATGCATTGCTATGCTTTTAAATTACAATAGTGCGTGGAGCTTATAAATAATGGATCTGTCGGTGTTCAATCCATGGTGGAAGACCTCTGAAGTGCCTTCAGAGCTCCTAGGGTTGGAAAGGCACATTTTAAATCAAATTTGGGCCTTTATTGATCACCGTCAAATTATTGTTCTTTACGGGATCCGACGGGCAGGCAAAACAACGCTTATGTATCAACTGATAAGTCACCTTCTCACAAAGAAGCGCGTCCTGCCTGCACGAATTCTATATTTCTCATTTGACGAAGCGGTAACAGGACTTATCAATCTCCTGGAAGACTATTCTTACCAAATTCTGAGATCTCCTGAGCCTTTCGCAGATAAGACCTATTTGTTCCTCGATGAAATTCAGAAGCTGGACGATTGGCCAAATCAATTAAAAATCATTTACGATCGCTACCCGGGATTGAAGATCATTATTTCAGGCTCTGCGGCCCTGTTGCTTCGAAAAGGCGCAAAAGAAAGTCTTGCGGGGCGATTTTTCGATTTTTCGGCATCCCCTTTTTCTTTTGAAGAGTTTATTGAAAGCAAAAAAGTTCATATAGACCCGAAAAATGAGACCCTATACAAAAGGGAACTCAAACTGCTTTTTAGAGAGTACTTGAAGATGGGCGGCTTCATCGAAGCAGCCGAGTTCTCCGACAATGCCCTAAGGAAATATTTCAAGGAAAGTTTACTCGAAAGGGTTGTTTTTAGAGATATACCGGAATCCTTTACCATAAACAAACCACAGGTACTCTTCAGACTCCTCCAGATATGCGCCCAGCTTCCAGGGATGTATCTGGAATACAAAAGCCTTGGAAATGACCTAAAGATCGACGAACGCACCTTATCCAATTATATTTCATACCTCGAATACTCTTTGTTAGTAAGGAAACTGTATAACTTCTCCCTCAATTTGCTGACCAGTGAAAAGAAATTGAAACGCCTCTATCTCTCAAATACCGGTTTTCTCTGGGCCCTCTCATATCGGGAACCGGACGATCCACTCATAATAGAAACCCATTTCGCTAATCTACTTAGGTCTCAATTCTTTTACCGCTCTCCCCAAAAGCAGGAAGTAGACTTCGTGCTCTCTTATGAGGATCACATATTGCCTGTTGAAGTCAAAATCAGAGATAGAATAAGGCCGAAGGATTTGAGAACTATGGTTAAATTTATGAATAGATTCCGTTGCACCCATGGCCTAGTCATATCTCGAAACGATGATACTCTCTTCCGCCAAGGCGATAAACTGATAACAATCATCCCTTATTGGCGCTATTGGTCCCTTAAAAAAGAAATATCAAAGTTTCAGAGCACGATATTGTGAGCTTCCTCTGTGTATCACCTCCCCTCCATGTTAGCCCCAAATCTCTCAACTTTTTCTTCTGATAAACTCTCCGGACAGTTTTCAAAAAACACTCAAGGTATTGGCGCGATAAGCATACACCAGCCCAGGGACGGTGCAGAGTCTTGGCTGGAAAGCTTTGCAAAACAAATGCACAAAATGGAGAAATCTTACTTCAGTGATCAGGGGAGAAAATAAATCGGTGTTGACAGTGTTTAGGCATCAACGTTCATCCCACTGCTCCAGGCTTAGCCTGGCATCCTAGAAAAGTCCCATCACTGTTTATTGAGCTTTATGAGTTTGTAAGAGAATCAGACGAAGGCCGCCAAGAAACGATGTGCCGAACAGATTCTGATTCCATCTTTTGTCATAAGGTCATCATCCAAATCGAGGACTATCTGGGTCGCAGGAACTTGGGGGAAGCGCTTTTTGATATATCTTAGCCCATTGCTTGGTCGCATCTCACCCGATTTACACTCGATAAAATGAATGGGTTTCGATTCTTCAAGCAGCACAAAATCGACTTCCCTTTTATCAATATCCCGGAAATACCGAAGCTCTACTTCCTTCCCTTCTGTATCCTGCAAAAAACAGCACCATTTCATCAAATGGCATGCAACCAAATTCTCGAACCTTGCACCCAAATCCTTAACCAAAGTCCAGTCCCAGTGATAGTGCTTGGCCTCTTTCTTCACAGCCCTGATCTTTGGAGCACCAAAAGGGTAAATCCGAAAAAGGGCATAAAGGTTTTCAAGTACCGCAATCCACCTGCTTACCGACTGATGGGAAACCCCAAGGTCCTCCCGTAAACTATTAAGAGAAAGCGGCGAGCCAACCAGGTCCGGGAGGCGTAAGACCATCTCTTCGACCGCATCAATATCACGCACACTTTCCAAATCTCTCAGTTCTTCCCTAACAATCCTACTTCGATAGGCCCTACTCCATCGTCGAGTCTCTATCTCTGAGCTGACCAAGAAAGGCTCTGGAAAACCTCCATATCTTAGTAAGCGCCTAATGGCCTCTGATGGTGGTATGTTGAGCTCTCCGACACTTAAAGGAAATAGCCGATAAAAATAATATCTGCCCTGTAATGAATCTCCACCCTTTCTATAGTAGTCTAACCGAGCACTTCCCGTTACGAGGATTTGGAGTTCTTCTCCTCGCTTATCATAAAGTCCCTTCACTACTTGACGCCATCTTTTGAATTTATGAACTTCGTCCAATACAAGTAGGCCCGGTTCCGCGGGAAATCTCTCCAGCATTATGTTTTCTCTATCTTTTGGATCATCCCAATTAAGATACCGTTTTGATATATCCACTCCGAATGTGGTACAAAGAGCTTTGGCTAGGGTTGTCTTACCTACTTGCCTGGGACCAGCCACGAAAACCATTTTTCGTGCGAGATCCTTCTTCACATGTTTTTCAATATACCGGGGAAGATATGCCTCTTTTTTGGGTTCTACCATAAATTACTCGCGAGTATTTCTTGATAAATATAAAACAACTAGCATTTTCTGGGCATCTTGTCTACTCCCTTTGCATCCATCTGACCGTTCAGTCTGTTAAAAGGCAAGAAAGGGTTGAAGTAAGAAAAAGTTGAGCGTGAAGGAAGGGCTAATCCTGGAGCTTTGAATTTTCCTGTTTTTGCCAAAAACCTTCCTTTTGAACCCAACTCCTGACAAGAATTGTCATCTCATTGTTTAGTAGTTCGATGAGGGTATACTTGTTGTAGCCCTTCGAGAGGGGCCTTTGTTCTCTTTTTCTGACT
>QMLL01000296.1 GCA_003646715.1 Deltaproteobacteria bacterium | reverse complement strand
TGGTGTTGATTCTTCTTGCGTATTCGAAGTATCGGAGTTTTGCTTTGGAGCGCGAGGAGGAGCGGGAGCTGGAGCGTGACGAGGCGGAATACCGCGAGGTGCTCGAGAAAAGAAAGAAGGCATAGGCCGGCACACCTCAACGGACGCTCATGCCAGAGGCCCAAGGCTCGTGGAAGTTGGATCATTCGATCCTTCTGGCGGGAAACGAAGGATGATGTCTTGAGGGGTCGATCTTCCGGCTGCAGCATGGATCGTAGATCGATCGAAGGATCGCCGCGGATCTCAGGAGGTGACCGAAAATACGGAAATGACACGACATATCTGGCCGTCTTGAAAACGTCATGAAGGTAAGTTCATTTTTCCCGCATCGGTTTTATACTAGGAAAAACAAAATGCAAAAAAGATTTATAATCCAAAACCGTTGGACATAATCGTCTTTATAAACCATTCCGGGTAGAACATCTGAGTATCCGCTCTAATAGAGGTGAAAGTAAATGAATAGCTTGTCCATTCGTATCCTCTGCCTTTCAGCAGCAATTGTGATGATTCTTTCAAGTGTTATCGTTATCACCAACCTGATAGCGGATAATGCTCCCTCCATGGAGGTCGAAGCGGCCATGTCCCCTGACAAGGATGCTGCCGGCTACATGTGGGTGGACAGTATGGATCCGGAACCCAAGGTGGAGTTCGACTGGATAGACTGCACACAGAAAGGAGAGTATCTATCCGGGGTCAAATATACGTACAATGCCAATACACATCAGAAGTATGATCTGCCCTTCTCGTTCGAGTTCTACGGGGATTATTACGATTCGGTAAATGTGGCAACATGGGGCACCCTTGATTTCGGTCCTTTTTATGATAATTATTACCTTTACAAAATACCTTACTCGACCTATGCCAACGGCGTCATTGCTGCATGGGCAGGATACATCGGCGGATATTATTACAACAATAACGTGGGAAATTTCAAGGTATATGCTCTCGAGGGTCAGACCTACGGTGAGAAGTGGGTGGCCTTCGAGTGGTATAAAGCCGGGTGTTATGCCTATTATGCCGGAAATCCTTCCTACGAGATCACATTCGAGATAATACTCTACGAATCCGGCCTGATAAAGATGCAGTATCTGGATGCGGATTCGTCCTATACATTTTACAGCAACGGAAATTATGCCGTTGCGGGCATCGAGGACCCCACGGGAACTATCGGTCTCGAGTATTCCTCCTACCAGTCGGGGAACCTCAAATCCGGGCTTGCGGTGATGTTCGGAAAGAACATCGTCGAGCTCGGTCAGGTGAGTGTCGACAACGAGGAAGGGGGTGCTCTCTATGCGAATTACAGGGACTACAAGCTCTCTGTCGAAGTGAAGCATCCGGTAAACAACGATATGCTCAGGGTGGTCTCCGTCGAGATCGGCAACGGATTGTCGGAACTTCTCTTCTTCCGGACTCCGGACGGTTCCATGTTCTTCACAAAGGATGATCCTAACGGATTTCTAAGCCTGAACACCGTGCGGAGCAATGCGGAAGAGAGGGGGGGATGGTATATCGTCAACTTCATGTTCGCCCCCACCTTCAGTTTCCCTGTTACAACCTTCCAGGATCTGAAAGTGAAGGTGCTGGGAGCGGGAGCCATGCCCGCTTCCACCATGATGGATGATGTATTCTGGGTGGAGAACAGACTTCATATGGTAGGTTTCCTTGCTGCCTACTCCGAGGAAGTGGGTTACATAGAGAATGGGGGATGGGTAATGGGGAGCGAGCAGTTCCATTTCCGCGGAATAAAGGCGGTCTATCCGGGTACCACCTTCAGCCCCCTTCCTGGAACATACAGCTTCACTGTAACCGACGAGGTCGGAAACAAGTTCGTTCAAAACTACGTGGAAGGATACGCCAACATTCCCGTGACCGCTGAGAACGATCTCGTGAAGAAGATGTACATTCTTAACATAACGGATGTCCCCTCCGGTACCGATGTGTCCGATCCGGTGGTCTTTTACTTGAACATAGATCCATACAGGCCGACCCCCCCCAAGGAGGTCCTCATCCATGCGGATTCGTTCGATGACAGGAACACCGAGTATGATGACGACAACGAGGTGTTCGTCACGTGGGAGCCTGCCGAGGACTTCGAATCGGGAATTGCGGGGTACTATGTCGCGACCTTTGATCCCTTCCTGGATGAGGGGGACGGTCAGGCGGTATTCGTCGAGAGCCCGGATACCTCTGCAAAGATAACATTCGATGATATGGGGACCCGAAAGGTATGGGTATGGTCCATGGATAAGGCTGGGAATCCCTCGGTTCCGTCGTATGCTCTAACCAAGATAGACGCGACGGAGGTGACCTTTTCGGAGTTCTCTCCGGGTCATCAGGTGTGGGTGAATACCCACACCCCCGTGTGTTCGGTTCTGGTGGATGACACGGGTGGTTCGGGAGTGAGTGCGAAGGATCTCCAGTATCAGGTATCCCAGACCAACACTCTCGAGTATGGTGCTTGGCAGTCCACTCCCGGTGGTCGGAATGCGGAGCAGATCCGTTTGTCCGTGAAGGCGTTGTTCGCCAATGGCAAGAACAACTACATCCGTTTCCGTGCGAAGGATGTGGCGGGGAACGGTTGGACCTACAGTAAGGATTACAATGTTTGGGTGGATGAAGAGCGTCCGTCCTTTGTGAATTTCCGTCCCTACGAGGTGGAGTATCAGAACGGTGTGGATGTGGTGGTGTCAGTTGATGTTACCGACATCCATTCTTCCCGTGAGGGTTCCGGCATCCGTCTTGACACGGTAGAGTATCGTGTATCGACGCAGGGTCGTGCTCTGTTCGGTGACTGGGTATCCGCTCCCATTTCCTCCGTGAATGACCGTGGTGTTGTTCATGTGGAGATGGAGCTCACGTTCCGTGAGGGTACCGAGAACTATATCCAGTTCCGCTGTTATGACGATGTGGGTAATTTCGCAACGTCCAAGGAGTTCAATATCAAGGTGAATTCTGTTCCGGATGTTCATGCGTTCATAGGGGAGCCTTCGAACGGTCATACCTATACCACGTCCGAGAAGATTCTCTTCGATGCGTCCAAGACGAGCGATCCCGATGGTGATGATCTTGATTTCATGTGGTATTCCGATATCAACGGTTTTCTTTCGGGTTCGGACAGTTTCTTCCGTTCGTTGAGTCCCGGTGTTCACGAGATCACTCTTGTGGTGAATGACCCTGCTCATTCAGTTGTGAGGACCTTCGAGATCGAGGTATTGGAGGAGATGCAGATCGATCCTGCTGAGATAGATACGGACGGTGATGGAATCTATGACGAGTGGGAGATACGGTATGGTCTTGATCCGAATCGTCCTGACAGTTTCATAGATGCAGACAAGGACAAGTTCACGAATTTGCAGGAGTTCCAGAACGGGACGGATCCCGTTCGTTCGGTATCCCATCCTCCGTATCCTGATTATGTGGAGTTGAAGGATCCGACTGCTGTGGATGATCGTGAGGAGCAGTATCGTTCGGTGACGCTTGCGTTGGTGTTGGTATCCGTTCTTGTGATGTTGGTGTTGATTCTTCTTGCGTATTCGAAGTATCGGAGTTTTGCTTTGGAGCGCGAGGAGGAGCGGGAGCTGGAGCGTGACGAGGCGGAATACCGCGAGGTGCTCGAGAAAAGAAAGAAGGCAT
>QMLL01000295.1 GCA_003646715.1 Deltaproteobacteria bacterium | reverse complement strand
TTGGTATATCTGCAAAAATTTGACATTTTTACCCAAAAGGCGTTTGACGTGAAATGGGTAAAGAAGGGCAGAGAACATTTGGTCGTTGTGTAATATAGTCATGATTACCTGGCAAAAGAGCACCCAGCCTTCCCTGGAATTCGGTTGAAATACTTGCTGCACGCTGTATATCCTTCTTTGCAACCGAGACCCTGTGAAACAGGTCTCCGCCAACAACGAAAAGGTCACATGTTTCCTCATTCGCAATATCAGCCCAGCGCTTCAACGCATCAAACCTTGCTTCCACAAGCCTTTCCTGCACACCAGGGTATCTCCGTAAACTTCACGCAAGATTGTTCATCGTTCTCATTCGGGAACAAAACGTCTCCACACACAACTTACTTGTTTAAGAATGCTTCTCAGGTACACATAGATACCCATTGGCAATTCCTTGGAACTCTGCCCTTCGGGTCTTTATAGAATAATTTTCAACTTGCATTATCCTCTATATTGTGTTTCTATATATCTTATACACCATATAATGTGGTTATGTGTTTAGATATTGGAGGACAAGTATGGTCAAAAAAACTATACCTCCTTGGGATGAAGAGCATTGGCTGCCTGGGGTGTTGTCTAGAAAACAAATGGAAAAGCTAGTCGACAGGGAGTATATCCAAGGCGTTAAGGATTTTGAACAGGCGGCAGATCTCTCTTCCCTTGATCTCCACCTTTCCGATAAAGGATACAGGATGAAGCGAGGTTCTATCAAGCCTCAAGGCGACCGGTATTCAGATATTCTTGACAACTCTGAATTAACTGAGCGCTTGTCTCCTGAGGATGATGGTTCCTTTTACTTGATGGGAAGGGAATGCTATGTTTTTGAACTGGAAGAGAGCCTGACACCGCACCTATTTGAAGACGCACCAATATACGGCCAAGCCACTGCAAAAAGTTCGGTCGGGAGGACTGATGTCATTGCTAGACTCATCGTCGATGGTATGTACAGGTATGAATCAATGAATCCAGCTGAACTGAAAAATGGCATGGGTAGAATGTACCTTGAAATCATACCAATAAGCTTCAATGTAAAAGTTAAACCAGGTATTTCCCTATCCCAGCTTAGGCTGTTTTACGGAGAGATCAGAAATGCAGAGATTAGAGATACTACATTTATAAAAGGGATACTACACGGAAGCAGCGACGGTCAAGGGTACCTGTCTGTTGATATTAGCAACACTAAGGTCGGTAATCTAGAAGTGGCCGCATTTTGCGCAAAGGGTTCATTAGGTTCCGATGACTATATTCCCTTATGGTCCGATAGGTCTATCTCATTGCCCAATCCCTGTAAATATTGGAGGTTCAAGAAAGCGAGCGAAGATGGCAGGTTGGAAATAGAAAGTGAAGATTTTTATATCATAAGATCAAAAGAGAGGATATCATTACCACCTGGAGTAGCGGTATATGCCCGGGCTATGGACGAGTCTTTAGGCGAAATGAGAATACACTATGCAGGTTTCGCTCATCCGTTTTTCGGCATGCAAAACGATGGAGGAACTCCTCTTATTTTTGAGGTAAGAGGGCACCACGTGAATGTAAATTTAGGTGACGGTGAAAAACTTGCCAAACTTGTCTTCTACCGAATGTCAGAGAATGCCGAAAAACCTGATGAACCACCAGCATATACTATGCAAGACTTGACCCTATCCAAATACTTTGCTCAATGGCCTGAGAGGCTAGAATATGTCGACTCTACCAAAGGAGAGGTTAAAGAAAGTGGGGGAAACCTTAAGTGAGAGACCTTTTTACCAAAAATATGTTTGCGCAAAATTCAGACTTAACCGTCTTACGGCTGGGGCGAGAAGATGTTTTGAAAATGACGGAAAAAATTTCAACTCTATCAATGCAGGTCTCTAAACATGAGGGCTTTTACCCAAATATAAATGACTGGCTAAAAAAAAGAGTCTTACCAGGCATCAAGAATCAGACCCGGGTGGCTTATCTAGGTCTAAACAATGGAAAACCAGTTGCTTCCGCCATCCTAAAGCTTAGCTCTGATGCGAAAATTTGTCATCTGTGCATAGACCACAGCCAACAAAATAGGCATTTAGGGGATTTATTTTTTTCCATGATGGCACTTGACGCAAAAAGAAAAGCCAGTAGGATTCATTTTACCCTGCCAGAGAGGTTATGGTTAGAAAAGCGTGAATTTTTTAAGTCCTTCGGATTTTGCGAGGCAAGAAAAACGCGCCGTCAATACCGGCCAACCAAGGATGAGATGGTGTCTTCGGTAGGCTTTAATATAATGTGGAAAAATGTGCTTGAAAAGCTTCCGAAGATAATTAACGCTTTGACCCCCAGCAACGAAAGTATCTTTAACGGGATACTGATGTCAATTAGGCCTGAATATATTAGGAAGATGCAGGCGGGGCAAAAGGTGGTCGAGGTGAGAAAACGTTTTAGTACTAAGTGGCTGGGTTGCCGAGTCACTTTGTATTCGTCTAGCCCTGACCAGGCGATTTACGGATATGCGACTATAGAGAAAATAATAAAAGATACCCCGAGAACAATTTGGACACAGTACGGTGATCTAATCGGAGTAGAGAAAAAAGTGTTTGATGATTATAGTGGATCCAGCAATCAAATCTATGCGATATTTTTGAAAGACTTCAAGACATATCTGAATCCTGTTTACTTATCCCATCTATCCTACCTTCTCAACGGCAGATGCCCAAGGCCACCTGAGTCGTATATTTCTTTAGAACACAATATCGACTGGTCTAGAGCCGTATCAATAGCAGAACTGCTTCACAATCGATTCTGGTTGTATACTACTGTGATTTAGATAGACACAATGTAAACTGTTTCACCCACCTTTCTCTCACATCAGTATGGAATTCAAATGAGTAAAAAAGATATTACGCGACCAGTACTTCGATATTTCTCCCCAATACCCTAACCGTATAATCTGTATGAAAGGGACCATTCCCCCTCATGGATATCTTATCCACTCTTTATCAAAGGCAATGTAAGCGGAGGGATTGACATTCGCTGTGTCATGTTTTGAACAAATTCTCTGAAATAGGGCCAGGAGACAACTGGGAGAGTCGTTTCTTTAAACACATCAAAAAAATCGTCATCAAACTCGGGGACAGTGGTGTATAGGAGGCAAAAAGTAGCGGAGATTTTGATCAGGCGACCTTTTTCAATTTCAGGATGGGTGCACGTCAGGTTGAAGGAGTGATTTATCTTTACCAAGTCGTCTTGTTTAGTATAAGAAGCCCTTTCTCTTATTGAAACTTCTATCCCTACCTTGCCAAACATCATCTCTCTGTTTACAGAGGCGGAGCAGGATTCCAGGAATATTTCCTGTAGCTCTGTGCCCCTCAATATTTCGGCATATTTCTCAGGGCTTAACTTTGGACTCCTTTTTGACCTTCTTTTTTTCAATGCTTACTCCTTATGCTGCTTTCCGCGTATCTGGGTCAGGTAAAGTAATAACTAGTGCTCCCCTCTTCTTTTCTTTTGTTCTACGGCTTACTTCAGACACATTGTACAGACGTCCTGTGGAGTGAACCTCCCACAGAGCATCGCCCACGGTCTTAATTTCACTCAAAAGTTTGTCAAAGATCCTCTGTTGCCTGTCCGCTTGAAAATTGTATGACAACAAATAGATAACGTATTGATTTAAGCTGATGCCATTCTCCTTGGCTTCTTGGGCC
>QMLL01000294.1 GCA_003646715.1 Deltaproteobacteria bacterium | reverse complement strand
TATCACTACTGTCCGGTTAAAGTTTTTCATACATGATGTAACCGATAGATATAATTTGATAATGACGCCATTTTTGTTGTTATCGATTTGAAATTACAAAAAATGGGGATCATACTCCTTCGCACAAAGTCTTGAAAATGCGAAAGGAGATGCCCCTTGAACTCAGGAAGAACCGTTTTTTCACAGCTGATGGATTTCTTGCCCAAATATGATTTCACCCGCTGCGTGGATCGATATCGTGGTAACCACCGAGTAAGGTCTTTTTCATGCCTTGATCAGTATAGGTGCATGGCATTTGCTCAGCTTACCTATCGTGAAAGCCTCCGTGATATTGAATGCTGCTTACGTGCTATGAGAGAAAAACTCTACCATATGGGCATAAGGGGGAAAATCTCCCGCAGCACCTTAGCAGATGCCAATGAAAAAAGGGATTGGCGTATCTATTGCGACTTCGCCCAGGTTTTGATCCATATCGCCAGAAAACTTTATGCTGATGACGACTTTGGCCTGGAATTAGAAGAAACAGTTTATGCGCTGGACGCCTCTACGATCGATCTATGCCTTTCTCTTTTTCCATGGGCGAGATTTCGCAAGACCAAAGGTGCCATCAAGTTACACACACTGCTGGATCTCCGGGGCAATATCCCCGCCTTTATTGCAATAACTGACGGGAAGGTCCACGATGTTAATATCCTTGATGAACTTATTCCAGAGCTCGGAGCCATCTATGTCATGGATCGTGGCTATCTTGATTTTGCTCGGCTTTACGCCATAAATCAGGCCCCCGCATTTTTCGTAGTCCGCTCGAAGCGCAATACAAAATTTCGTCGCATCTATTCTCGGCTGATCGACAAAAGCACTGGACTGAGATGTGATCAGACAGTCGCCTTTACCGGGTTTTACTCCAAAAAAGACTACCCCGAAAAACTTCGGCGGATAAAATTCTTCGACTCCGAAAAGAAAAAAACGCTCAACTTCCTGACAAACAACTTCACTCTCCCTGCTTTAACAATCGCGGAATTGTACCGGTACCGATGACAAATCGAACTATTCTTCAAATGGATCAAACAGCACCTCAGGATAAAAGCGTTCTATGGAACATCCATGAATGCTGTGAAAACTCAGATCTGGATCGCTATCTCAGTATACGTGCTCGTCGCGATCGTTAAAAAGAGGCTCAATTTGGAGCAAAGCCTTTACACAATCTTACAGATTTTGAGTGTCACTCTATTTGAGAAAATGCCCATTTTACAAGTGTTTCAGCGGTTCGATTATATAGAACACCTCCCTAACACTTGTAACCAATTAAAATTATTCGAATATTAACCGGACACTAGTGACCCGGCATTTAGTGATAATCAGATCTCTATTGGTGAATTTAGTGACAAGGGTGGCCAACCAGAAGAGGAGTACCTCGGGGCCGGCGTTACAGTGAGGGAACTACCCGCTTTAACTTTTACCCACTTTCAGGATCGCGAACCCTTAAATACCCTTTTTGCCTGTTTGGTTTTACTCTTTGAAAAGATCCCCTTTGCAAGGCTCCGTACATGTATTGTATGCGGAAAATATTTTACTGCCACCAGGAGGAAGAAAGTGCCTGCCTGTAAGGGCTGCCTGCAACGTCTATCATTAGAAAAATGGCGGAAGGAGCATAGAGCGGAGTATAATTTATATCAGGCATGGCTTAGAAAAGGAATTATCAGTGACCTGCAAAAGGACGGAAGGATCATGGATAAGGTCCGCATAGAACTCATGAAGTCCTTAAGCAAGTAGGGCATTTGATCGTGGAAATACTAGACGGGCAGATTAAGAGCGACAAAAAATGTTCGTGAAGCCTAAATTATCTCTATTTGGGCCAGATCAATCTTTCCTAAAAGCTGGCTGTGAGGATTTCAAGGATTTCCTTTTCAAGCTTGCCAGTAGGCTGACACTGAGTTCCTCCCCGGCCCCCACCTACTGGGAATTGCGCCTTTTGGCCACTTGTAAAAGAAATAGCGTCAGAAAGATTATCAACCGGACCGTTCGAGCTCCTAATGGTAGAGGACCTAGTGAGAACATACTTCACGTTGACAGATAGCTTGCATCTTTCAGGTCCGACCTCCTCGATGACAATGTTAATCCTTCCATCAAGATTCATTTTGCGATCTACACGATATAATGCGCCTCGTTTTGTATCCATTACTTCATATATTTGGTGGGCTTTTGAGGCAGGGAAAAAATATTTTCTTTCTCCCCTAAAGTTTTTGACATAGGACTCAACGTATCCGCAGTCTACATACTTCTCGGGATCGCCACTATAACTCACATTTATGAGGCCAGAATCCTTATCTAAGTTGTTTATAACAAAGAAGCTATTGGAGAGCGCAGGAATTATTTTTTTCCAAACTTGGTCTTTACTAGCGTTGATATATGTCGATCGCTCCTGAGGTATCGCTCCTGATGGTGGAATGTAATTGACTCTTCCTCCGCACCCTTCTGCAACAAATAATAACATCACGATCACTACAATCCTTAAGCTTCGCATGATACACCTCCGCGGGGTGCCCCTTATTGAAAGGGAAGGTAATTCCTTCTCAGTATCCATCAAGAAACTCCTTCCTAGTTTGGTCAATCCACCCATTTTTAGCAAATTTTCCAGTAGTTATCCAGGTTATCCATTCATCAATTACTTCAATGGCGTCATGACCAAGGACAAAAGAAGTGAGCTCTACCGAGTCGTGGTGCTTACCGATAGGCTGAATATGGTCAAATCGCAAAATTGATTCCTCTCCCCCGGGAATAGGCAATAAGTCTGACATAAGTTGGGGGTATTCACACCGCCTGATCCGCTCTAAGAATTCTTTTTTGAGTCCAGCCCGTTTTCCCTCTCCATGGGCTCCATAATACGGGGCGACTAAAAGAGTTGGTGCAGTCTGCTTCCTGGGTTGCCCTTTTCTTAAACCTGGTTCTATGTCTAGCCACCCTTCACTTATAATTAGGGCTGGGCGCCTCTTAGCTTTATAGAGCGCCCATATCTCCCCAGGAAAAAGAGTCATGCCTGCCACTTGAAGTGGCCTTGAAGGTTGATAATTCTTAGCACTAAAGGGCTCTATTCTTAACTTGCAGGTGCGGTGGACGGTGGCCTCTTCTCGACCTATTGGGATTGCGGTATAAGGAACCTGGTGCACATGTGGCAAGAAAGCAAAAATCAGCCTCCCCTTGCTATAAGTCTTCTTCTTGTCCTGAATCCACCAGTGTTCAGCACCTACTATGCTTTGAATCGAAATATCAGGATAATTCAGGGTCATATCTTGCAAGTGATTTCCAAACCTCTTCTGAAAACTCTACTATGTGGTCTCCTTCTGGAATAGGGTCTCCGGCCAAAGCATCAAGGGCCTGTAAGCCCTTATAAAAGACTTCATCATAAACAGGGGACGGGTATGGTGTCACGAGCTGAGGCGATTTTTTCTTGGCTTTTACCTTATCCCTTATGCGAGTCCTTAATTCATTCAGTTCTTTCTTTGAGAAAGTCTTAAGCCCAATATCCTGCTTTTCCAAATCTCTATCTTCTGCAACTTCTTGTTCGCTTACACAAGAAAAGTCGAGAGCCTCTTCTGGCGCGGCCTTTAGCATTGGCTCGCTGAGATAAACATGGTGCAAAAGTGAAGTAGTGTCATTTGTGAATTCGCGGATGGCGTTTTTCACAGCTAAAACAAGATGAAGG
>QMLL01000293.1 GCA_003646715.1 Deltaproteobacteria bacterium | reverse complement strand
GATCAAAAGGATATCAGGTTTCAACCTTATTGCCTCACTGAGCAATCGCCTGTAAAGCTCACCGTTTTCCCGGCTGACCACGCTGCCCTTCGCGCCCGAAGAAACCTTTTTAAAGCCGGGAATAACAGATAAGACAAAGTAATCTCCGTTATGCCTGGCAGTCATCATGAACGTCTGGTTTTGCACAAAACGCTTCTCCTCTGAGAAATCAGGCACATAGAAAAACAACCCTTTCGATTTTTTCACGAATCTCAGATCCTGTTCGACTATAAAACTGACAGAATATTTCTCCGCTATAAAATTCAGGTAATCCGGGGATATGCAGGACAACAACCTTCTGTAAAGAAAAATCAGATATCGCCCGTCCAGCTTGATAAATGAGCTACTGCCTCCGTATCTTTCGATGATGTACTTTATCTGCCTCTCAAAATCCTGCTCATTCTTTGCTTTTTCCAGTATCAGTGAAACCCCAAAATCCTTCTCCTCGGCTGAGGCCAGCAATTTACTGAATGCATCATCGATGAACTTCCCATCCTCGCTGTCTACATCCCACCAGGAAACTACAAACCCGTCAATCCCGGAGGATTGAGCCATCTCTATGTGCCTCAGAATGATTATGGTATCCTTTGAATCGTAAAAACCGTAAAGTGGATGACCCGCCACGTTTTTACCCGACTTATCCCAGTGAAACCACCTGCCGGAATGAGCTGGGTTTCCATACCACGCATAATAGAAAGCCAGCAAAAGTGGCCTTTCCAGCACTCTCTCGTATTTCAGATAAAGAGGCTCCAAATTACACACATCTTTCGCTGCTTTCAGGGAAACCTCGAGGGAATCACGGGTCATCCCTGTATTTAACCTGTCCGTCAGCAATGTGTGTTCACCACATGAAATGTCCAGAACGCTATAACCGATATAACCTTTCCTGACTTCAAAGCCGATATCTTCCCCGGCCGGCACCGAAACGTAATAAGTAGCATGAGTAAAAGAGGTGTCATAGGACTTCTTTGCGATGCAGAAAAAAAGGTCTTTGACTTCCTCCGCATCCGTCTCAACCCTGGCGCTGTCAATGATAAGGGGTTTAAAGGGGCTTATTCTCACCCAGTCCGAGGTGGTCTTCACATCGATCTTGAGCGACAACACCCTGAGGCTCTGTGAAAGCAATATGTGACTGAAGAGTAGAAAAATTAGCATGTTCTTTCCGGCAGCATTTGTCCCCCAGAATTTCTTATGACATTCAACGAATTTTTTCTATAGTAAATCAGCCAACCATATTGCCGCCCGGATTTATCAGTAAAAGTCTCCAGAATCTGGTTAATAAATAACTTTAGCCTCGTCAATAAATAGGTGAGCAAAAACAAAAAGCGGGCCTTCCACAATCCATAATGTTTTCTGAAAAACAGCAAACGTTCGAAGTGGCTGTAATATTTTTTTAACGTCCCTATCTTTTTTATAGATTGTTCTTCAAAATGCACCACCTGAACTTCTGGCACGTAACAGACTCTCCAACCCTTTTGCTTCGCTCTATAGCTCCAATCAGCATCCTGAACGTAAAGAAAGTAGTCTTCGTCAAAAATTCCCACATCGTCAATCGCTTCTTTCCTCATCAAATAGACAGCACCAGACACGAAATCAACCTCTCTTGCCTCGGAATGATCCCAGTAGGACATCAGATATCTTCCGAAGATCCTGCTCTTCGGAAAACACCTGTCCAGACCTGTTAATTCCCACAGGACCGTGGTTAGATCGTGGAATCTCCTCACAGACGCCTGTAGACTCCCGTCGGGGTAAAGGAGTTTCGGCCCGCATAAGGCCACATCGGGTCTTTCGAGCATGAATTTTACGAGCTTGTCCAGCTCGCCCCTGGGAACCTCGACGTCCGTGTTCAAAAGCAGCAAAAAATCGCCCTTCATCCTGTCCATAATCTGGTTACACGCTCTGGTAAAACCGAGATTTTCTCTGTTGATAATGAGCTGTACATCTGGAAATTCATTTTTTACCGCCTCTGCAGAACCGTCCTCGGATGCGTTGTCCACCACTATGATTTCCCTTTCAAATTCGGTTTCGTCTTCTTCGAGCTGTCTCAACAGGTCAATAAGCAGGTCTCTCGTATTCCAGTTGACGATCCCTATGGTAACCAAACCTGTGTGTTCTTTCATATGGAGTTTCGGTTCAAAGTATAAAGAAAAGGCAAATTCAAGTAAATTATCAAGTAGGCACAGACAACGGACAACAGCCGGCACCCGCGATAGATTACGCCGCCCTCATCGATATGATCTCGCTGATATAAGGCTAAAAGCTGCTGAAGCCTTTCCGGGCGTATATATCAACGCGACTTTCAGATTCCCGGGAAAGGAAGATCCGTGCTGGAAGCGTTATGTCAATCCACTCGAACTCCCACGCAGCGCGGGTTATACGCAATATGGTCACACCGACGAGGAATGCGAACGAAATCTCAGGGCATTGAAATAGCTATTTTTTTATGCCCAGATCGCCCCTCAACACATTAAGCACCCTGTCCCACTTCTCGCGTGACCCTCCTGTCTTTCCAGTGTATTCGAAAAGGGCCGCGAAGAACACAGAAAGTACAAAGCTCAACAGAATTCCCTCGAGCACCAGTACTTTTCTCCGGGGCCAGCTTCTCTTTTCCGGCACCTCAGCCTCTTCTATCACCTGTAATGTGGGGGTATCCTTGCTCTCCATGATTTTCGCAGTTTCGTATTGCTCGACAAGAAATGCGTATAATTTGGTCTTCACCTCCACATCCCTCAGCAACCTCGCATATTCGACGCTCTTCTCCGGCAACTGGCTCAGCGGAATGCTGAAACCCGCTCCAAAGCCTTCACCTTCGCCCTCTTCGATTTCCTGCAGCTTGCTCTTAAGGGCGGCAATCTGAGCTTCCACCCTCTTTAAATCCGGATTTTCATTGCCCGATATGGACTTAAGGAAGTCCCTCTTCACCTCGTAGGAGAGAAGTTGAGATTTGAGATCGCTATAAACTTCAATAGCTTTCAAAAGCTCTTCATCTAATTTCACGGTTTTGTTTTTCTCGTTGAAATCTCTCAGCGCCTCCTCGGTGGCTTTGAGCTCCGCTTCCACCTCCCTGAGTCTCCTCTCGACAAACATCCTCATGTTCCTGCCCTTCGTCATGACCGCATCTCTGTTGAATCTGTCCAGCTCGTCCACAAAAAGTTTAGCCATTTTGTAGGCTAAATCTCTCGTTGGGGCTCTGCATGAAATCTTTATAATCCCAGCCGGCTGAACATTTATGTCCACATGTCTATATAGGGATCTGAGAGCATCCTCCATCTGTTCAGTTTTATACACGCTCTTCAGCCCGAGCGAATCCACAATTTTCTCTCCGATGGTTCTGCTCTGCAATATGTAGGCATATATATCCGATGGGCTTACAAATCCGGGCAAGCCCGGCAAATTGCTCAATAAACCGCTGATATTGGGGGTCTCTCCCATGGATATGCCCATCACCTGATCAAAAGAGGGCATTATGCTGGTCGAAGATGTGTACTCGGGAGGAAGCAACAGACTCAAGATCGCGAGAACAACCGCAACAACAACGATGTTCACCGCTATAAATTTTCTCCATTTAACGAGAAAGAGAAACAGATCTGCTGCCGATAACTTCATCCTCTCTCCTCTCTTCCGTCACTGAGGGTGAGTTTAAAGAAGAAAAAGTTCAATGTCAACAGAACG
>QMLL01000292.1 GCA_003646715.1 Deltaproteobacteria bacterium | reverse complement strand
TATGTCACGACTCGTGGAGCTATTTTTCAGTTTACGTCCGAGTTCTCGGAAGTGATTCCCGGAGCCTACGTGACAGGGGAAGTTCCCAGAGTAACCGATTTTGAAACCGGTGATCCCAAGTTTTCCATCAAACAAAACGGAGATTTCGTACCCGATCCATTCAGAGACGATTATTCACTGGTTCTTAAGTCTTCAAAAGGTTTGATCGTTATACTTGGATGTGCTCATGCTGGGTTGATTAACATTTTGAAATACGCCACAGAAAAAACCGGCGTAAATAAAGTCTACGCTGTTCTGGGAGGTACTCATTTGGGATTCTCCGCGGAAGAACAACTGACTGAAACCATCAAAGCATTAAAAGCGGAGTTTGAAGTGGATATACTGGCGGTAAGTCATTGCACAGGACAGAGACCAATTGCGCGTCTGGCAGCAGAATTCAAGGAAAAATTCGATTTTGCTCCCGTAAGCTATACCCTGGAAGTGTAAAGTACCTCTTGCGAGAATGATATATAAATCCCTGGGAGGGTAGAATTCAGCGTTCTGCCCCCCTATTTTTGTTCTTTCTTTCTTACCACGTATCTGCGATAACAGATGGTATAGATTGCTATTGTAATAAGACAAAAGAGTAGGAGCGCAAGCGTTATCGGGGTTGAATATTGATGCCATACAGCCTTCACCGTTTCCAGGTTTATTACTTCCAAACCCTTCCCTACTTCGTATCCTACTACCACAAGTATGCTTACCCACAAACCAGCTCCCAGTCCGGTAAACAGCAGGAACAATAAAATATTCATCCTCGCCAGCCCTGCCGGAAAGGAAATATACTGGCGGATTACCGGTATCAGCCTTCCTGTAAACGTGCTTATCTCTCCATGTTTTATGAAAAAGGTTTCCACCTTCTCAAATTTCTTAGGTGGCAGAAATATGTACTTACCGTACTTTTGAATAAAAGGTCGTCCAAGCCAGAGTGCCAGGTAATAATTGAAAAGTGCTCCAAGCCAGCTTCCCACAATACCCATTGCTATGGCGACCCACATGTTCATTTTTCCCTGAGCAGCAAGAATTCCAGCTGGTATCATCACAATTTCGCTGGGAAACGGGAAGAAAGAGCTTTCAAGAAACATCAACGAAACAATTCCCCAGTATCCAAGCTGTTGTGCAAGATTTAGAACAGCTTCCATAGATCCACTATCCTTCTAACATTACTAACACCATAACCACTCCGGTTCAGAGTCCCTCCACATAACCTTTAACATGATCAACTTATAACAAATCAATTACAAAATGCGAAAGGATTTTGATGAAAGTTTAATGAGATGTTAATTTATATGAAAGTCTCCTATTCTGCTAAGCCTATCTTGAGCCAGGAGCTTTCATTGTTCGTTGTTGCTGACCACATTGAGTCCAGCAATGCTGGTTAGAAAATCATGTGATATAAAACTTAAAAGTGAGTCAGGGGTGCAATTACAAGCCTGAACAGAGGTTCCCTGAAAAACGATGAATCTATGAGACAAACTCACAGTTTCAGATACCTGTTCCTCCTGATGATATCCATTGGTGCTCTTGTGACCATTGGCCAGGTACTGGTGCTGAGAGAATTCCTGGTCATTTTTTATGGGAACGAGCTTTCAATCGGCATCATACTTGCCATCTGGCTGCTATGGGGTGGAACAGGAAGCATAGTCAGCGGAAAAATCTGTGAGAATCGTGAATTCAGAGGCACGTTTTTCGAGTTTACCGCCCTTTCTCTTACAATTTTGCTGCCGCTCACAATCCTTGCAATCCGCTACAGCCGCATAATGTGGGGGATTGTTCCCGGGGAAATAATCGATCCGGCAAGAATGGTACAGATATCTGCACTGCTGCTCTTTCCGTTTTGTGTAACCAGTGGAGCTCTTTTTGTACTGGCTAATCAACTTGCCAAAAAGATCTTTAGCGGAACACCAATTTCCATGCTTTACATGGCTGAGGCTATTGGAGCAGGTCTTGGGGGTATCATTTTTCACTTTATTTTACTGCCCCATTTCCTCGTATTAACCATTGCCAGTATCACAGGCATTCAGTTATGCATTGTCAGCTTTATTATAAGCCGCAAAACGAAAGAAAAATCAGGTGTTATCGGATATCTTGTCTATGCTTTACTTTTGCTCATGCTAGTTTTGCCTCTTGTTAACACCCATCACCTCGATTTACTCACCAGAAAATGGCAATGGCCAAAAGCTCATGTACTCGCATCAGAGGACAGCATTTATAACAACATCGTGGTTACCCGGGAAGAAAATCAAATCAGCTTCTTCACAAATGGCCTCTGGTATTTTAGCAGTAACGACAAACAATCAGCTGAAGAAGCTGTGCACATTGCAATGCTTGAACATCCTTCTCCGGAAAACGTGCTCGTTCTTGGCTCCACCCTTTCCGGGGTCGCTAAAGAAGTGCTTAGATACTCGACAGTAAAGCAAGTAGATCTTGTGGAGCTCGATCCTGACGTAGTTCATCTTGCAAAAAAGTACCTGCCAGCCGACTATCTGGAAGTGTTTCGAGACTCAAGAGTCAAATTGCATCTTGCAGACGCAAGAACTTATTTGACTCATTGCCAGCCAGCAAATTACGACGTGATAATAATGATTCAGCCAGATCCCGTAAACGCTTTGATTAGCAGGTTCTACACCGTCCAGTTTTTTTCGCAGGTAAAAGGCCTTTTGAGAAACCAGGGTGTATTCAGTTTTCGCCTCACCGGAGCGGAAAACATGCTGGGGAGTGAAATGGCGACTTATCTGGCATCAATTTATTGGACGGCCAGAAAGGTATTTCCAGAAGTCATAACAATCCCGGGTGAAAACACCAGGTTTTTCTGCTCTTCCCGAAAAGGAACTCTTACAACTGACCCGTTTGTACTCGAGGACCGCCTGATTTCAAGGCATCTTGACCTGATCTACATTCGCCCGGATTCTCTCCAGGTAATGCTTAATCCCTTTAAGATCGAATACATATCTTCCCTTTTCCACGAATTGAAAAGCAATGTTACCCTCAATTATGATTTCAAACCAAGATGCTACTTTGACGATATAGTTGTCTGGAGTAAACAGTATGGTCAGAAACTTGCCCTGTCTCTGAAGTTCATATCAAAGCTTAAATTGAGCACTGTCTTTTTTTCTATTATCCTTTTAATGCTTGTGGTTTTTTGTGTAACCCCTGCCCTGGTTGGTCGAGATAGCAAAAAGTCATCGGTAACTTACTTGAGCACTGCCGTGATAGGGTTTTCACATATAACAATTGAGATTGTGCTCATTCTTTCCTTCCAGGTATTTTATGGATTTCTGTACCGGCAACTGGGGCTCCTGGTAGGTGCATTCATGGCGGGACTGGCACTTGGGACCCTTCTTGGAGAAAAATTCTCATGGGCAAAATTGCGCAAAAGGTTCAACCTGGCACTGGTACAGATGCTTATCCTATTAATTCTGGCGATTCTTTACGTTATTTTAAATATTTCTCAATTGCATCCGATGCTTTTGAGGCAGTTGCCTGATTGGTTTCTGTTTCCTTTGCTTGCAGCCTTGACGGGAATTGTGGGAGGCCTCCAATTCCCATGGGCATCCCTGGTGCTCACCGACCTGGACGTCCAGGTTGAAAGAGCTGCCGGAAACCTCTACGGATATGATCTGGCAGGATCCGCTATGGGATGTATCGTGGCAAGTATTATACTGGTACCCCTCT
>QMLL01000291.1 GCA_003646715.1 Deltaproteobacteria bacterium | reverse complement strand
CGCTTTTGTCAGATCAGGCAGTTTTACCCAAAATGCCCCAGAAGTCAGTTTTCCCCAGAGCTCGTCTGCGTTCTTGAAATTAGGTTCAAGGCTGGCATGGGTTTCAAGAAGTTTTTCAATATCTTCGCCTTCAAGAGCTCTGCCTTCTCCCTCTTCTGCTATGCCTTCTGCACGCCACTTGAGTACAGATTCGTAATTTGACCATGGAAAATTCTTAGCAATTTCACCCCCCAGGGCTTTGGCTATCTTGATAAGTACATCACCGGTGTGCTGTGTCTTCTTGTGAGGTTTAAGAACCGGTTTGCTTACTCCGTAAACGGCATAGGGAACCGTAGGTGGAGTCCTAAAGTCGTCCCAGCGCTCAAATAACGCGTGGTTTGGAAGAATTATGTCAGCATGCACGGATGTTTCATCAAGAAATGAAGAAAAAGACACAACAGTATCGATCTTATTTATAGCTTCCAGATAAGTCTCCGGTTCAGCAAGGGAGTACACAGGGTTTGCTTCGTACAGAAAAAGGAGCTTTACGAGATTATGCTCCGCCTTGTTTATTTGTTCGAGGGCTGTATAGATTGAAACTTTCTCAGATGGGAATTCCTCTGCCAACTCTTTACCGATTCTTAGTTCTTCCAGCTCTTTCCTGTGTCCTCCCTCCGCAAATGCTTCTTCGAAAGGTCTCAACGGAACCGATGGTCGCTGGATAATTCCACCTGGCTTGTTTATGTTGCCCACGAGAGCGTTTAAGGAAAGGAAGGCCATTTCCGCGTAAAAGTTTCCGGGGGTATTTTTCGTGCTCGTTCCCCAGATAGCCAGGGACGGTTGCTCTTTGGAAAACTGTCTGGCCAGATGAGCGATCTTTTCTGCGGATATTCCCGTGATGCTTGCTACCTTACTAGGTGAATATTCTTTTAGAACTACAGATTTAAAACCTTTGTGTCTGATGCCTTCCTTGTCTTCCCAGTCTTCGAAGCCAAAACAATTCGATTCGACAAAGTCCCGATCGTACAATCCTTCTTTGACAATTACGTGGCACATACCCAATGCTAAGGCAGCATATGTACCAGGATTGATCGGTATCCATTCTGTGGCTTTTGTTGAGGTCAAGGATTCGCGCCAATCAAAGTGGATAAACTTTGTGTTCTGGTTACGCCACGCAGAGGTAACGGCCTTCATATTGCGAACAGATGAACCCCAGCCTTCCAGGAGGTTGGCGCCAAAATTAAAAATCAGTCTTGCCCTTTCCAGGTCAAACGAAACCGGCTGATCAAGGCCCTGCATGACCAGATTTGCGAGCTTCTGATTATCCGTGGAAGTGGGCATGTAAAAGTGGTTTGGGGATCCGTAGTTTTGGAGAAAATATTCAATAAATTCCGGCATAGAGCCGTTGGTGTCCCCGGTAATCCAGGCAACGGCATTTGTTTCGCTTTCACTTTCAAGCTTCTTCATCGTCTTCACGATTTCACCAATGGCCTGTTCCCACGAGATAGGCTTAAAGCCATTTGGATCTCCTCTCTTGGATGTCTGCTTTAAAGGTGATGACACCCTGGCTGGAGAATACTGAAGCTGTAAGGCGGCTATTCCCAGAGGGCATACACCTCCTCTGTTTACGGGAGCGTTGGGATTCCCCGTTACTGAAACTGCTCGTTTACTGTCAATTAGCCGAACTTTGATACCACAACCAGCTGAACAGTAACGACAGATGGAGTATTCCCATGTTGTTTCGCCCGGTTGTGATTTTGGGCGCCACGACCAGTTCTGGCTCCATATTGCTGTGTCATCGGCTAGCTTCCAGGGAAGCGGTGAAAGAAGAGTACCTCCTATTGCTCCCGCCGTGAACTGTAGAAAAGCTCTTCGGTCTAGTTTCATCTGCCTATCCCTATTCTTTTTACTGCTACGAATTAGATACCGATCTTATGTTTACCAGTATTAATGATTAACGGCTACTTGTGACAGACGTTACAAGCGTTGTTTGCGCCTCTTTTAGCATGGCAATCTTCGCAAACTTGCATTTTCATGGTGCTGTAATGATACCCCGTCAACCTGTTTATTCTAACAGGTGGCGGTGTTTTTTCCTTTTTCACATCCCTGTGACAGGTTGTGCACGGTAAAGGTTCTTCAACTTTCAGGTGCGCCGCATGCGAAAAGTACACGTTATCCGGTTGCCACTGGTAGCGCAACCAGGGAATTTCCCTGTTCTTCTGCACATATTCTTCTACGAATTTCTTTTCTTCCGGGTTTTCTCCCTGTACTTCCTCATGACATTCGATGCAGGTTTCCAGCTTCGGAATTCCAGCGTAGGACCCATCCTCCCTGAAGAAATGGCAGTTTTCACATTCAAGTTCTGCGTGATCCTCCAGGACATGACTGAATTTTATGGGTTGCTCATTGACAGAATAGAGGATTTTAGGGAATATAACCCAGCCGAATATCAGGGCTATAGCAAAACCGGCAAAGAAGAACAGGAATCCGCTACCTGCAGATTGACCCTTGTTGGATGATTTCTTTTCCATGCGGACCTCTGGCTCAGCTTTAAATGGTTAATAATTGATCACATTTTTAAGTTACAGCAACTTCAATGAAATCAATAATCTTTAACAAGAAATATGAAACAGGAGAGCACGTAATATCAGAAACGAGGCTAACAATTAAATAAATTTTTCACAAAAGCATCCATACACCTTTTTACGGGGTTATGTCAAGAAAAAATTGCAATTTGTCGGTAAGAAACCAATCACTATTGTAATAAATTACTATGGCTTGATGCCATCTGAACGGGTTAATGTTAATCATGGACTTGAGACGATTAGAAGTTTTTTGCAAAGTTGTAGAAAACAGAAGCTTCTCCCGGGCGGCAGAAGAAGTGTACCTCTCGCAGCCCACGGTCAGTGAGCATATCCGGCTCCTAGAACTCTTTCTGGAAGAGAAACTTGTCGATCGGCTTGGAAAAACTGTTCTACCTACCCAGGCAGGTGAGATCCTCTATAAGTATGCCAAAGAAATTTTGGCACTTAAAGAAGAAGCCATCTCTGCCGTAAAAAGCTATAAAGGCGAAGTTTCGGGGAAGCTAAAAGTCGGCTGCAGTACCATACCGGGAACCTTTATAATCCCATACTTTATCGGTTCCTTTATAAAAAAATATCTCGGGGCTCGGGTTAATCTCTTTACGGGTGATTCCCGGGATATTGTGAACAAAGTTGCAAGCGGGAAGCTGGAACTTGGGGTGGTTGGAGCTATCTTTAGGAATAACAAGGTCACTTTCGAAGAGATTTTAAATGATGAACTTGTGTTAGTCGTGTATCCCGGTCACAAACTTCTGCGGAAAAAACGAGTTACTATATCGGATCTGAAAAAGTATCCGTACGTGAATAGAGAGTATGGGTCTGGGACAAGAGAATTTGTGGAAAAGTATCTGAGGGAAAATGGGCTCGAATTGAGCGACCTGAATATTGTGCTTGAGGTCGGCAGCACGGAGGCCGTATGCCATGCTATAAAAGCGAAGGTTGGGGTTTCAATTGTTTCGAGACGTGCCGTGGAGGACGATGTTGGTTGCGGTTGTCTGGAAATTGTGCCTTTCCATAATCTGAGGATGTTACGTCATTTTTACCTGGTTGAAAATGAAGGGAGAAGCAAGTCCACAGTTTACGAGGCTTTCGTGAACGAGTTAAGAGAATGGAGTAGTTCAGAGGAAGAACATGTTTATAAAGTATAACATTTG
>QMLL01000290.1 GCA_003646715.1 Deltaproteobacteria bacterium | reverse complement strand
ATATACCTGGAAAAGACCCTCGCCAACCCGCGTCACGTTGAAGTGCAAATACTGGCAGACCAATTCGGAAACGTGGTTCACATGGGGACCAGAAACTGTTCTATTCAAAGAAGGCACCAAAAACTGATTGAAATAGCCCCTGCGAATTTACCCCAACGTCTTAAGAAAAAAATCTGTGATACGGCCATTACCGCCGCCATCGCATCCAAATATGAAAGTGCCGGTACTGTAGAATTCCTTATCGACGAAGATGATCAGTTTTATTTTCTGGAAGTGAATACCAGGATCCAGGTTGAACACACGGTAACCGAGATGATCACGGGAATTGACCTGATCAGGGAACAATTCAAAATCGCATCTAACCAGCCTCTTTCCATAAGACAGGACGATATTGTGGAGAGAGGGGTGGCCATAGAGTTGAGAATTAACGCGGAAGATCCAAAAAACGATTTTCTTGCCAGCCCTGGGAAAATACAGGTTTATATTTCTCCAGGTGGTCACGGAATTCGCTTGGACGGAGCTGTCTACCAGGGCTACGAAATACCCAGGTATTACGATTCCATGCTCGTTAAGCTGACAGTTTACGGATTTAACTGGCTGGAAGCTGTGGACAGGCTCAGGAGAGCATTGAACAACTTTGTAATTCTGGGAGTCAATACCACAATCCCCTACTTCCAGCAGATAGTGAACGATCCCGATTTCATTAATCAGCGTTTTGATACGTCGTATATCGATACTCATCCGCACCTGCTGGATTACGTGGAAGAAGAAAGAGACATGGACAAGATTGCGAAACTAATAGCAGATATCAATGCTTACAAGAAGAATCCATATATTTATTAGAAGTCCAGAAAACAGAAACCATTCTAGAGAAACAGGTAAGAGAGAAATAATGAGGAAAACAAATCTGATCACACCTAAAATGAGTAGCGAAGATATTTTGGGGATACTTCGGGAAACCCCTGGCTATTTTTTAACCAACAATGAAAGAGACGTATCTCAATCTGACTTTAAAAACAGAATACTTCCTCAGACAACTTTGAAGGTTGCTCCCTACAGAGACGAAACGGGATACTTTGCATTTGAGATCTCGGGCGGAGCATCCATACACGTAGACATTTTGAAAAAACAGATTGACCCATTCGAAAAACTACGACTCGTTCGGAGAGCCATGCCAAATACCCTTTTACAGACAGTGTGCCGGGGAGCAAACCTTTTTGGTTACAGGCACTACCCGGAAAACGTAATTCGCTTCACCGTTCGGCAATTTGCCAAGTATATTGACGTATGGCGAGTGTATGACTTCCTGAACCATGTGCCCAACATGATTCCCGTGTTTGAAGAAGTCAAAAACGCCGGGAAAATACTAATGCCATGTATATGTTTCAGCACGGGGCCGGAACATACCGATGAATTTTATGTAAATAAAGTGAAAGAGATCCTCGACGTAACCGGGACAGACATCATTCTCGGTATTAAAAACCACTCCGGACTAGGTTCACCCAGGAGAATAGGTCAGCTAGTGCATGCAATAAAAAAAGCTCATCCGGACCTGATAATCCAGTATCATGGGCACAATACGGACGGTAATGACATAAGCAGGATGTGTGAAGCCGTGATGGCGGGGGCAAAAATATGTGAAGTAAGTGATCATGGATTTGGCGGTGTTTATAGCCAGGCTCCGGCTTTGACATTGATCCAGGTTCTTAACGATTACGGGCACAAGGCCGCAGGAATAAAAATACAGCCTTTGCTTGATTGCTCCGATACACTTCGCAGAGAACGAAGGTACTACGAACAATTCGAAAGTCCATTCAAGGGATTTGATCCTACAGTCAGAAGACACAAGATGACGGGAGGCGCCGCCGGAAGTTCTTTCGAGCAGGCAGAAAAGATAGGTCTTCTCGACAGGTTCCACAAGATATTCGACGAAATAGCCAAGGTCCTGAAAGAATTGGGTAATTTCTGGGCCACTACTCCCGGGAGCCAGATCCTGTGGACAACGGCGGTGAGCAACGTTTTGCACGGAAGGTACGAAAGACCAAGCGATGATTTGAAAAACCTGATCCTGGGTCGTTACGGTCCCTTCCCGTTCTATGATCCCCAGGAATGGATATGTGAAAAAGTCCTGGAACACCAGCGAACAGATAAAAAGAAATGGCATGACATAATCGCAACCGAAGGCGGGCTGAGGCCACCCAAAGATGTGGATATCGAAGCAAGGCGAAAACAATTCGAAAAAGTGCTAGGCGAACCGGTTGACGACGAAAAACTCTGCCTTTATCTGCAATATCCTTATGATACGCTGTCTTATTTCAGGTTTGCAAAGGAATACGGCAAAACATGGCTGCTTCCTCCAGACGTATGGTTCAGGAAAGGCGGTTTTAAAGAGGGCGAGTGCATTTCTTTCCAGGACTACGATGGGAAAACACACAAAATTGAGGTTATTTCCACCAGAAGAGAAGGTAACAAAGTAATGACATCTCTACTGGTCGATCACAATTTCCAGACTTTTACCACGGAACTAAGAGAAGACCTAATGTAAGGCGCGACGGTACAAATGCGCATTTTGCATGGAAAAAAATTGCAAATTTTTTGCTGGAGCTTTAAATATTCCTAATTTAAGTTAAAATATAAGCAACAATAAAAATTCGTGGGGTACAGCAAAAGTCATGAAAGAGCAACTAGAGCAATTTTTGTACTACATAACGGTGGAGAGAGGGCTGGCTTTAAATACTGTCATATCTTACAGACACGACCTGGAACAGTTTATTTCGTTTCTGGAAAGTATCGGGATAAAAGATTTTAAAGAAGTTAAGAGAGAACACCTTGCGGGATACCTGGAAAATCTCCACAACAAGGGCCTCGCAACCAGGAGCAGAAACAGACACCTGGCTGCTATTAGAAGCTTCTATAAGTACCTGCTGCGAGAAAAAATAGCCGAGTCAAACCCGGCTGCCCAGATGGAATCATCGCAAATCCAGAAAAAACTACCCCAGGTTTTGAGCTTGGAAGAAGTTGAAAGGCTTCTCGATCAGCCCGATGTAAAAACTCCCCTGGGCCAGAGGGATAAGGCCATGCTGGAACTGCTATACGCAACGGGTCTGCGGGTTACTGAACTGGTGAGAATGACTACAGAACAGTTAAATCTGGAAGTTGGATACGTGACAGCGTTGGGCAAAGGGCATAAAGAAAGGATAATCCCCATAACGGAAAATGCACAGGATGCACTCAAAGAATACTTACAGCACGGCAGGAGAGCTTTGCTTAAAGGCCGCCAGAGCAACTACCTTTTCGTTAACCGCTCCGGTAAACCCATCACCCGTCAGGGTTTCTGGAAAATTTTGCAGAGATACACCCAGAAAGCCGGAATAACGAGACATATCTCACCTCATACACTCCGGCATTCGTTTGCAACCCATTTGCTGGAACACGGCGCAGATCTCAGGTCAGTTCAAATGATGCTGGGCCACAGTGATATCTCGACTACACAGATTTACACTCACGTTGCCAGGGAACAGTTGAAAAAGATTCACAGGCTTCACCATCCAAGATCTTAAGCCGGAAACCAAAAACAAATTATGCAGGTCATAACCACTCACATTAACGCTGACTTCGATGCCATGGCATCGATGATCGCCGCAAAAAAGTTGTACCCCGATGCTCAAATGGTGTTTCCGGGTTCACAGGAAGGCAACCTGAGAGAATTTTTCGT
>QMLL01000289.1 GCA_003646715.1 Deltaproteobacteria bacterium | reverse complement strand
GGCAACTTAACTCTTTGTAATTACGGCAAGTTTAGCTGTAAGCGTGATATTTATGGAACAAAAATAAAATCAGGAGTCATTATTACTTGACATTTGCACATATAATACTGAGAATAATTTGCTTTTATCGCAAATTAGGTTAGATAGATAAAAAGGAATCAAAGGCAAAAATTTAACCAGGTTGGAAATACGTAAACAGGAGATTATAAAATGGCCAGGGAATACAGGCCCAATATAAGGGAAGCCAGCGTAATTTCGAGACTTGACCATGCCAAGGAGGCACGGAAGCTTGAAGCGTTGCAGCAACTGCGGCTTAACCTGGATTTGCTCAGCAGTCGCATTGCAATGAAATTGATTGAAGAGAGACTCATCGAAACCAACAGCAAGTTAAATCTTGAAGAACAGATCTACAATTGTCTTAAAGGATTAATAACGGCCGAGGATTTTGACATTCAGTATAAGATTGCAAATATCAGGACTCTCGTGCCAAGACCAAATTTTATCAGCCTCTACCTCACAGCGTTCATAATAGAAGATCTCATCAATCATCCATGTATCGTGGACATATACGGCACCGACGAAGAGATATATCGCTGTGTCAATGAACAAATTTTCAAAGTAATCAAGGTTTAGAGGTAACAAAAAGGGCCTGGTCAAATGCGTATACCACAACTAACCAAGCCCCGGAATCGCTATACATCAAAGGGGTTTTCCAGAAGAATGGTTTGATCACGCCCGGGCCCAACAGATATTAGCTTAACAGGAACCCCTGTTAATTCTTCCACTCTTCTCACATACCTTTTCGCGTTTTCCGGCAGATCATCAAATTTCCTGACGTCAGTTATTGAATCTTCCCAGCCAGGCAACGTCTCATAGACAGGTTCACAACATTCCAGCACTTTGACCTGGACAGGAAAATCTTCAATTTCTTTACCATTATATCTGTAAGCAACGCAAATCTTTAGCGGATCAACACCTGTGAGCACATCAAGTTTTGTAATAGCCAGCCAGCTTAGCCCGTTTAATCTCACGGCATTATTCACTACCACTGTGTCAAGCCATCCGCAGCGTCGGGGCCTGCCCGTTGTCGCACCGTATTCGCCTCCACATTGCTGGATGTGCCTGCCCACTTCGTTTTCAAGCTCAGTTACAAATGGTCCGCCGCCCACGCGAGTCGTGTACGCCTTGCAAATCCCGATAACTCTGTCTATTTGAGTGGGTCCAATCCCCGTTCCACAACAGGCATTTCCTGCCACGACATTGGATGAGGTGACATATGGGTAAGTCCCATGATCAATGTCCAAATGAGTCCCCTGGGCACCCTCAAATAGCACATTAGATTTTTTTGCAAATGCCCTGGAAAGCTCCTTACTAACGCTTCCCACGTACGGGCGGAGACGTTCGGCATACTCTACATAGGTTCGATAGATTTTTTCCGTGCTTAGAGGATCCGAATTCAGGAAATTGGTCAGCAAGAAGTTCTTTTCCTCCACGTTTCTTTGCAGCTTCGTCAGGAAAATTTCGCTATCAAGTAGATCGTTCATTCTTATGCCGGATCTTGCCACTTTATCTTCGTAACACGGCCCAATACCCCTACCCGTTGTGCCGATTTTTTTCTTTCCTTTTACCTCCTCGCGGGCAATATCCAGCGCCTTGTGGTACGGCATAATTACATGCAAATGTTCGCTTATCAGGAGGTTGTCCGGAGTCACTTGCAGTCCGTTTTCTTCGAGCTTATCAAGTTCTTCGATCAATACACCAGGGTCCAGCACAACACCATTTCCGATCATACACATCTTGTTCTCGTGCAGGATCCCTGACGGAATAAGATGGAAAATGTATTTCTTATCATTAACCACAAGGGTGTGTCCTGCGTTATTTCCACCCTGAAACCTCACTATATAATCGGCATCCTGGCTAAATAGATCAACAACCTTTCCCTTGCCTTCGTCTCCCCATTGAGTACCAATAACTACTACTGCAGGCATTAATTCCCCTTTCTGTCTGCTTTCTTAAACTTCATTGAAAACGCGCAAAAACCACCGCGAAATATTATGACTTGAAGTCCATTCGCAAATATTACTTAATAGATTCTACTTTTCCTTTTCCGAATGAACAATTAAGAGAGATTTTCACAAAAAGTCAAGTTAATAAAAAACATTTCACTGATTTTTGTTTTATTTCTACAGGGAAACTAACTATAATCTTGATAATCGTAACAACAAAAGATGAAACTCACTAGAAAATGGCAATTACTACCAGTAATGATGGATTTCTGCCTGCGCAGGAAGTTTAATATAAACATGAAAATTAAAAAAGCGATAGTTTTTCTTATTCTCTTAAGCGTTTCACTGATTTCATATCGGGCTTTCTGTGAAGAGCTGCCCGAGGTGGGCAAGGTGGTATGGGTAGACGATGGAGATACCTTCGTGCTGGAAGACGGTGAAAAGGTTCGTCTGCTGGGCATTAACTGCCCTGAGAAACCGCACAAAGACAAACCGGGCGAATGTTTCGGTTATGAAGCTACCAGATTTGCAATCAAGCTGTTAAAAAGGAAGAAAGTCCGTCTTGAGTACGACAGGATTAAGAGAGACAGGTATCACCGGCTGCTGGCTTACGTTTTTCTGCCGTCCGGGGAGATGGCAAACGCAATAATTGTCAGAAAAGGTTTCGGTTATGTCCTGACTGTTCCACCAAACAAGAAATATCGGGCAAGGCTTCTAAGGGCTCAGCGACTGGCCCTGGATGAAAACCTTGGCATGTGGAAACATTGTAAACCTGAGAAGGAAGAATACTACTACATTGGTAATCTCAGAAGTTACATATTTCATCGGCCTTCGTGCAAGTTCGGAAAAATGACGAGCTCAAAAAACGTAATCACCTTTTCCACCAGGAAACAGGCCTTTTATCAGGGGTTCGCTCCCTGCAGAAGGTGTAAACCTTAGTAAGAGAGTGCAACTACTTTGAAGCTACCGAAACACTTGGCGGATCTGCCTCGAGCAAAGGCTGAGACTTGTGTTTGATTATTTCGTCACCACCATCTGTAAGCAGGCGGGCTGGATTGTGTTCCACCTTCATGGTTACAACTCCGCCAAGAAAACTGATTTCAAAATTTCGGTCGGAAAAGTTTTGATGTTTCAGGGTTTCCTTAACTTTACGCCACTGGAGCCTGATTTGCCTATAGACCAACATTGCTCCCCAGAGAAATAAAAGGATAGCGGCAACTACAGCCCATAGAGGTGTAGCCAGCACTGTCCCCATGGCGACCACGATGGTCATAAGGGCAAACACCAGCAGTACTTGAGCAGCAATGATCATGTAGAGGTACAGCAATCCTTCTCCAAACCTAACCTTCCTGCTTTCACCCTTCAACGAATCTTCTTTATTGAAAAATTTATTGAAAAACATAACTTCCCCTGTTCATCTGCAAATTATGGATTTGAGTTTGGCACTTCTTTAACCTGAGAGACAAGGAGCAAATTCTATTCCAACAATAGCTGTTTGTCCTTTTTTTCCTCCAGCAGCTTCATCTCAAGTCGATACTTCTCAATATCCTTTTCATTTTCAATGGCTTGCTTGGACAGCTTGTAACGCAGATAAATAACCCAGCATACAAGACCAGCCAGAAATACGGAAACTCCCAGAAAAAACCACTTGAACTCCTTGATGGTGTTCACACTCAATCTAGCGAATTCACCCAGGAAATTGGGTACCATC
>QMLL01000288.1 GCA_003646715.1 Deltaproteobacteria bacterium | reverse complement strand
GCTTCGGTCTTGCCAGGATAACAGTAAAATTGTCTTTCCCTCCCTCTTTATTCGCTCTCTCAATTTAGATTAGCCAGATCTTCGAGATTTTCGTGTTCCTGAAACAATCTTTCGATTTGTTCATGTGTTAACAAATCTGACTATCTCTACTACTGCTCTCTGAAACGTTGGGGACAAGCGCTGATAACTTCTTGAGGATGTGGTGAATTCGTAGGACATTAGGATGGGTTTCCGTATTATGTACCGAGCTCTTAGATGGTCACTAAAAAATGCAGGAGGATTGATACTTGTACCACTTTTGGACTACAATCGCGCTTTCTCAAGCTGAGAGTAAGCATATTTGATAATTGAACCGTATTTTTATAAGCACTCCCATTTTCCGGACTTGGTAGGCTCATTAAACTAGAATCAGTTGTAAGCTCAACAGGCTATACTATCTGAAGGGAAATTTTTTTATCTCTCGTATTACGGAATAAGGTAAATTCAATCCCCTTGACTTTCACCATACTTTCACCTACAATACAATTGAAATGCCAAATCAATAATAGATCGTCCCAACGACGCAGGAGAAAAACCATGCACTTAACAGAGAAACAAAGGCGTGTTTACCAGTTTCTCGAGAATTACTTTCACAAAAAAGGTTATCCACCTACTTACGAAGAGATAAGACAGGGGCTGGGATTTAAGTCTTTAAATGCCGTTTATAAACACCTTCGCCAGCTGGAGAGTAAAGGCTATCTCAAAAGTGAATGGAGAAACAAGAAGAGGGCTTTGGAACTCCTACCCTTAAGGGCAAATGCCGCAAGGATCCCATTTCTTGGCTCTGTTGCGGCCGGCTCACCTATTGAGCCCATTGAGGTACCTGAATCTATAGATGTACCTGAAAGCCTTCTTTCCGGAGAGAATAACTTCGCCTTGAGAGTGATTGGTGATTCCATGGTGGAGGAAGGCATTCGAGACGGTGACATTCTCATTATCAATAAACAACCAGTAGCAGAAAATGGACAAACCGTGGTAGCTCTTGTTCGGGGAGAGGCAACGGTAAAAAGATTTTACATTAGAAACGGACACGTTGAGCTGATACCTGCCAATGAAAAGATGTCCCCCATTGTGTGTAAACCAAGTGACGTCGAAATAGTGGGAGTAGTTATTGGTCTTATAAGGTCATATCGAAAGAAGAGGTTATAGATAACAATACGCTGCTAAAATCTGCCATGGAGAAAACGATTCTTCATCTCAAAATTGATGATATTTGCCTGAAGCTTGAGGCACTTCGGGAACCCCGATTGGAAAAGGTTCCTTTTGCTGTCGGTGTATTGAGTGATCGAGCAGTAATACAGGCCGCATCATCAGGGGCCAGAAGTTGTGGGATTTATCCGGGAATGTCAGTGAGCCTTGCAAAGAAAAGATGTCGTTCCCTCGTTATAGTTCCTCCTGATACTTCTTTTTATCAAAACTGGCAAAATAAAATATTTCACCACCTCCTTACACTTTCTCCCGTGGTGGAAATGAGCGGATGGGGACACTTTTACGTGGATTTAACCGGTACCCAAAGGCTCTGGGGAAATCCTGTCGATACAGCTTATAGATCGCAGCGCTATCTCAAGAAAAAAATGGATCTTGAAGCCAGGGCAGGCATTGGTGCCAACAAGCTGGTAAGTCAGGTTGCATCAACTCTCGTACCACCCTTTGATATTTGCGAAGTTTTCCCCGGAAGTGAGAGCCGTTTCATGGCTCCTCTCAATCCGCAGGTGCTTCCCGGAGTCGGAGCTATCACCAGGAAGAGGCTCCATGAACTTAACATTCATTCTCTGGGCGAAATCTCGAATGTGCCTGATGATGTGCTGAGGGCGGTTTTTGGGTCACACGGTGTGCATCTACGAAACCTGGCACAGGGCAAAGGTGAAACCAAGATAAACGTACCCTCTCGTGTGCCTCGAATTCGAATCCGATGGATTTTACCTGAAGAAGAAAATAACCGAGAAATACTTCTGGCCCATGTCATGGCCATAAGTGAAAAACTGGGATTTCAGATCCGAAGGGAAAACAGGGTACCGCATCTGATTAAACTAGAGATCGTATACGCAGACGGAGCTAAAGCTAGCGGGCAGAAAACACTCCAAGATGCATTGCTTCATATTGATCATTTCATATTTATGACTCTCAAAGAAATATTTAACAGGATCCACAAAAGAAGAATCCGAATAAGAGAGCTGACCGTTTACGCTCAGAAATTTTCTATTCCCTTTCGTCAATTGAGCCTGTTTCCATGGGATGAAAATAAATACCAAAAGGAAGAAAAACTAACCAGCGCTCTTGACTCTATCAGAAGCAGATTTGGTTTCAAAAGCATCCTGAGGGGGCAAACTTTTACACTTCCGAGAGCTGTTTTCAACTGATCAGCCATGTCACCTTTTGTACATTTACACACTCACTCGTACTATTCTTTTTTGAATGGCGCCAGTTCAATTGAGTCTCTGTGCAAAGCCGCCAAAGAGCGCGGATTTACTCACCTTGCTTTGACCGATACAAATGGTTTCTACGGACTTCAAAACTTTCTCGAAATTGCTCCCATATACCATCTGAAACCGATAGTCGGAGTTTTCATAAAAACAAACGAAAATGAGGGAATCCTCATCGCAAAAAAGCGAGAAGGTTACAGCTTCATCTGCGATATTTTAACTTGTTATCACATGAACGATGATTTTTCGCTTACCGAAGCCTTGAGAAATGGTGCTCCCCACGTAGCACTGATTACCAAAGACATAGAATTACTCAAGCACCTCAAAGACAAACTCGAATGCTGGGTGGAGATAAGACCCGGGAGCAAGGGACGAGAAGTGATAAACTATGCACGCGAAAATAACCTTCCTCCCCTCGCAACCAACGCCGTCTATTTCGCCAACCAGGAAGACTTTGAGTTGCACAAGCTCTTGAGGGCGATTGATCTCAATTCCACCATTTCAGACTTATCAGAAAGAGATATAGTTAATCCCGATCAATGGCTGAAGCCGGAAGAACTCCTTAGGGTTAGTTTTCCTCACATACCAGAAGCTCTTAAAAACACGTGGCTACTTGCCAGAGATTGCCAAACGGAATGGCGTAACACCTCCCAGGTTTTCCCTGCTTACCAGGACAAGGAAGAAGATCACTTCGACATCCTACGGAAACGATGTTTACAGGGAATCAAAAGGCGTTACGGTAAAATCTCGAGGATGATCAAAAAACGACTCGACTACGAGCTTTCCATAATACGTGAAAAAGGATACGTCGATTACTTTCTTGTAGTGGCGGATATTGCCGATAGCTTTCCAATACATTGCGGGCGAGGAAGTGCCGCAGCAAGTCTTGTAAGCTATCTTCTTGGCATCACTCATGTTGATCCAATCAAGCACAACCTTTGTTTTTTTCGTTTCTTGAACCCTAATCGCAGGGATCTGCCAGATATTGATATAGACTTTCCTTGGGATGAGCGAGACAAGGTCTTGGAGTTTGTGAACAAGATCTACGGAAACGAAAGAATGGCGATGGTTGCCAATCACGTGGGTTTTCGTGGAAGAGGTGCAATATGGGAGGTGGCAAAAGTTTTTGGGTTATCATCGGCTGAAATTAAAAGAGTGACAAAAAGACTGAGCATATACACGAGGGGCGAAACCTTGAAAGAGCAAATAGCATCGCATCCTAGATGCAAGAATCTTCAGCTTCCACCTCCCTGGC
>QMLL01000287.1 GCA_003646715.1 Deltaproteobacteria bacterium | reverse complement strand
TCACAACCCTCAAACACATCCCTGTATTCCCATCCTTCCAAAGAGAAAAAACTTTCCGGAGATAGCACCTTTCCCCTCCTTGAGCAAATTAAGGCCACCGGCCATCAATCACGAAGCTTTTTGTCCGCTTCCCATTAACGAGTTTTTTTCTTCACAAGACAGATTATTATTTATTCTCTTCGCACTCCTTTAGCAATTTCGCATGCTCAATTTTTATACACTTACTCTGCACCACCTGAAGTCCCGCTTCCCTTGCCTTTTTGGCAGATTCATTATGAGCAAGGCCAAGCTGCATCCAGACGGCTTTTGCTCCTATTTTAATCGCTTCATCCACAATGGGCGGTATCGCGTCCGGCCTTCTGAAAATATCCACTATATCCACTTCAAACGGGATATCACTGAGGCTCTTATAACACTTTTCTCCCAGAACTTCTTCGTAAACGGGGTTAACGGGAATAATCTGGTAACCATGCTCTTTCAGATATTTAGCCACTTTGAAACTGTCTCTGTCTTCCTTCCGCGAAATGCCAACTATCGCAATTTTCTTCGATTTTTGAAGTAATTCCCTTATTTCATCATCCAGGGGATTGGAATCAGGTAATTCACATTGAATATCCATGATATCCTCCTTATTTATATGAAAGCCTCCTATTCTGCTAAGCCTATCTTGAGCCAGGAGCTTTCATTGTTCGTTGTTGCTGGCCACATAGAGTCCAGCAATGCTGGTTAGTTGGTTGTGACCTCGCCTTCCCCCTCTTCCACGTCTGCCGGAATCAATCGCAGCTCTTCGGACAAGGCCGATACGAGCATTTCAAACACTTCCGTCTGGCACTCGGGAACCACAACACGTATCAAACCTTTCTCCCGGTCTATGGTATTAATAACACCTAACCCATCATATCCTTCAAGGATAAACTTTAAAAAATAGATTTCCCGGGGATCAATATATAAATAGTGTTTTTTCATTTTAAAAGTTTCTGGATTCATTTGCACACTCCGCAACGGTGGCATTTATCCACATCACACATCGGACTCACCTTCCCAGCCAGAGCCCTCTGGTACTCTTCCCACAGGTAAGCCTTTTTTACACCATGATCAATGAAATCCCACGGAAAAATTTCATCCTTTTCTCTTGTTCTGCAGGCATAAAAATCGCCATTGAGATTTATATCGGAGAGCGCTTTTTGCCAGTTACCATTATTTTTATGAATGGCGTGTAACAGCAGTGCCACTTTCCTGTCCCCTCTTGCCAGCACAGCCTGCCTGTATGCCCACTTGGGCAAATCGCTATGAACACGTACATTTGCCACGCCTTTCAAACCCCTTTTAACGATCTTTATCCTTTCCTTGAGCTCACTCACAGGAACAAATGGAACCCATTGAAAAGGGGTAAAAGGTTTCGGGACAAACGAGTTAATGCTCAATGTCAGGGTGGCCAGGCGCTTTTTACCCTTGCTGCCGGACACGATCCGGTGTTTTATTCGTTTAACAAGGTTGACTATTTCTTCAACATCAGATCTCGTTTCTGTTGGCAATCCAACCATGAAGTAAAGCTTGATGTTGAGAATATCCTGGCGTACCAGGTTTTCAACCGCGTTTAAAATTTGTTCTTCGGTAAGGTTCTTATTTATAACCTTTCGCATACGCTCGGATCCGGCGTCGGGTGCCACTGCCACGCTAAAATGTCCGCTTCCCGAAAGGTTCCTTACGAGCTCAGGTGTTACGGAATCTGCTCTAATCGATGAGACCGACACCTGAAAGCCTTCTTTTTTCAGTATATCACAGATTTTCTCAATTTCAGGATGATCAGAGACAGCGGGACTCAGGAGCCCGATGCGGCTCGTGAAGCCCTTGAGAGCGACCGCCGTTTGCACCACATCCTTTGAGGAAGCAAACCTGGGAGGCCTGTAAACGAAGCCTGCAGCGCAAAATCGACATCCTCTCCCACATCCCCTCCCTATTTCAACAAGATTCGTATTGGCAAATTCGCAATTCGGAGTAAGTATCGAAGTGATACAGGGAGGAGCCACTGTGCTTTTGTGGTAACATTTTATTTTTTCCGGATAATTTCCTCTGGGAACAAATTCGGTTATTCGCCCGTCTGCAGCATACTCTACCTTATAAAAAGACGGCACATAAACAGAAGGTACTTTCAATGCCAGCTCTTTAAGTACTTCCCGTCGTTCAGCATCACTTTCGAGGCATTCCCTGAATACTTCGACAAATCGTGGAATGATATTTTCAGCTTCGCCGAGAAGAAAGAAATCAAAGAAAGGTGCTACCGGTTCCGGATTTAGGAAGGTGGCCACACCCCCCGCCATCAAGAAAGGGTCGTGGCCACTCCTATCGGGAGGGAAGAACCCAATGCCGGAATAATCCAGCATTGCGAGTATGTTAGGAAAATCGTTTTCAAAACTAAGGGCAAATGCCAGTATGTCAAAATCTCGAACCGGACGCTGGGTCTCAACGGAAATCAGGCTCGAAGCCGGATCTTTCCTCAAAACTTTAACATCTTCCGGTTCGGGGAAAAAAACTCTCTCGCAAACTACATCAGGCAGATCGTTAAAAGCACGATATACCGTTTGGAACCCAAGGTTTGCCATGCCTACGGCATAGCTGTTGGGATAAGCAAGCGCAATACTTATCTTGCCACCCCAGTCCTTTACTATTGTCCCTCTTTCCTCTGAGAGCCATTTCTTTTGCGTTTTTATTAGCTTCCAGTTCATAAGTCAGGCCTGTGATTACAGGCCTTGTATAACCCATTTTCGCCAGTACTTCAATCCGCCTGTTGTCGCAGGAAAGTTGGTATGTCCAGCTCAGATTCATCAATTGGCAAGGCGGTGAAGTTACTATACCGTGTTCTCTTCCTGGGCCCTTCTTCGGAGTCTTTCGCTTCAGAGTTGACACCGGAGCCACCCAGCTTTCTTGACCTTCGAAGGTGATCAAGTTCGCTGTGTTCTCTCTCTCCTGAAGTCGGCACCGGTCGGATTACCCTTTGTTCCCGTGCCCGCATTCTCCTTCTTACCGAATTACTCTCATGACCTATACCGGTGGCAATTACTGTTATCCTCAACTCATCGTCATCCATGTTAGGATCAATAGCCGTTCCGAGGATAAGTTTTGCGTCTTCATCGACCTCTTTGGAAATGAGCGATGAAGCTTCCTTAAATTCGTAAAGCGTAAGATTAGGTCCGGCAGTAATATTTAATAGTAGTGCAGTAGCTCCTTCGATAGAAACGTCCTCGAGGAGCGGATTGGAGATGGCCTGTTCTGCTGCCTCTATAGCCCTGTTTTCTCCTTTGCCGATACCTGTTCCCATGATGGCCATACCCGCCTCACCCATCACCGTTTTGACGTCGGCAAAGTCAACATTGATAAGGCCCGGATGGGTGATCAGGTCAGCAATACCTTTGACAGCATGCATGAGAACATCGTCGACCTTTTTGAACATGTCAAGCAAAGTGGCACGCTTATCGGCAAGGCTCAAAAGGCGATCGTTCGGAATGGTGATCAGAGTGTCCACCACTTTTTTTAGTTCAATTATGCCCTGCTCGGCTTTCCTCATGCGATCATTCCTCTCCAGGCTGAATGGCTTCGTCACAACCGCCACCGTAAGAGCGCCTGCCTCTTTACAAATGTTCGCAATAACCGGCGCAGCACCCGTACCGGTACCTCCACCAAGACCCGCAGTGATAAACACCATGTCGGCACCGTCAACCACTTCAGC
>QMLL01000286.1 GCA_003646715.1 Deltaproteobacteria bacterium | reverse complement strand
ATGTCCAGCGCGCATAAAATAGCAGTTGCTATGAATATAGATATGAATGTTGGACTTCCGGATAGCTCGCTCATTGTTCTTATCCATTCGTGTTGTCTGTCTTCGTGAGGGAGTTTTTGTTCTATAGCCATAGACATCAGAAACGGTTACCTACTGTTTTTGATAAAGCTTACTAATATTTTGATTAAAGTTGCTATAATTTTTAAAATAAATTAACCAAAATGTTGATAAATCATTAAATATAATTGAAATTTTTTTAAAATTTTAGAAAATTCGCTTTCGCTACTTCCCATTATTTTAACTCAAAAAGGAAATACTTATAATCCAAATAAGAAAATTTATATTCACCCAAAAGTTGGGTATCAATGGGAGGTGAGCCAGATGAATAGTGGGATGAAGGAAAAAATTAGAGACAGCAGAGCGGTCAGCCCCGTCGTCGGCGTGATGCTGATGCTCGTGGTCGCAGTGATCCTCGCCGCTGTCGTAAGTAGCTTCGGTAGTGGTATATCTGGAAGTCTGAAAACAAAAGCACCGACTGCGACATTTAAGGTCAGGGTCGTAAAGAATATGCCAGCACCCGGGATGCCCGGATACACACTCAACTACACAGAAATAGTGCAAACTGGAGGAGACCCAATACCAACAGAGCAGCTCAAGATTATAACCGTGAATCCCGACGCCTACGGTGACAAGAAAACAATGGAAGTCCTACCTAAGAGCATGAACACCCACTACTACTATTACTACAACGGTAACTGGACTGGTTGGATGAACGGGACATCACCATACCTAAATGATAGGTCAAAAGGATGGTTTGGCAACAACCCAGCCGTCGACTTTGGAAATTACACAACCGCAACTGGCATAACAATGTCTGCAGACTGGTACAACAACTATGCACAGGCTAAGTGGAACGCAACTTTAGGAGACTACGAAACAAACAAATCGATTGACCCCTATGCTGGAAACGTTACAGGCTTCTGTGCGATGTTCGCTGACGGCTGGAACGTGACACCAGGGCATTTCGTGACCATAAAGATAGTCCACGCACCTACTGGAACTGTAATCTGGCAAAAGGATGTGATGGTGGAGGGGTGATGTAGATGAACAACAAAGGTGTTAGCCCGGTAGTTGGAGTGATGCTGATGCTCGTAGTGACAATAATACTGGCTGCAGTCGTATCAAGCTATACCGGAACATTCTCACCAGAAGCAAGAACACCATCTGCATCACTTACAGCCAAAGCATCATACAGTAACGGATACATCAGATTAGATCACGTAAGCGGAGACGTAATTTACAAATCTACGATAAAGATCAGAATCGAAACATCCAGACCAGCCACATCTGGTTACGTGAACATGAGCAATGTAACATTTACGCCAAATTCGGACTACCTCAGACCCGGAGACACAGCGTACATATACTTTACCAAAGACCCCTCCTATGGAGCGGTCTTCACAGGACCCGACATCCATCTCTCAGTGCCAATAGGTGACAAGTTTAAGATTACAGTGATCGACACCGACACTGGAAACCCAATCTGGTCGTCCGAACTAATAATGAATCCATAATTACCAGTGACCGACATTGACACTGAAAAACCAATCTGGTCTTCCTACTGAATCCATAAGTCCTTATATCTTATTTTTTCCTATTTTTGCACCCTTACTTTAGGTAATGCAAAACACTATGAACAATACCTTGAATGGGGCTACATGAAAAACCCTTGGGTTCTATGAGATATGATGATTTATAAAATCATACACAACCACAGTCTCAATAGATCGATGGACTGGAGGTGATATTAAGTTGTGAAAATCAAAACTCTCAGCGATGCGATTGCAATGATAAAGGCAAAGATAAAGAAGCCAAAAGAGCAGAACTTTGAGGAGCTACTTGAGAAAATCCAGGAAATTGATTATTCCAAATTTTACGACTTTGAATGCAAGGATGTGTTGGATAGATACTGGCTTGACCGTCCTTTTTCGATGGCAGTCATCTGCGAGAACAACAACGATATAACTTACAACGTCTTAGAGCCTAAAATATCAAAGGAAGAGTTCTGCGTAATTGAGAAAGTCCACAGGGAACTAATGGATAGAGTAATCCTAAAGAACAGCGATGGCATTTGCGATAAGGAAAAATTCCTCTTCGGAGAATTCATTCAGACGCTGGAAAGACTCGGATATGAGCTCAGCATTGAATCAATTGGCAGGATTTGGTATCACATTCGAAACCACTTCTTGGGCTACGAGAGAATTGATCCAATCTTGAAAGACCCCTACATCGAAGATATATCATGCAATGGATACAACCTCCCAGTTTATGTATTCCACAAAGCCTACGGCAACATCCCCACAAACATAACCTATACTGCGGAAGAACTCGACCGCTTCATTTTAAAACTCTCTCAAAAAGCAGGCACGCAAGTATCCTTAGAAACTCCCCTCGCCGACGGCTCTATTTCTGAAAAGACAAGAGTCCAGCTGACGTATAGAAAAGTTGTAAGTAGCAAAGGCTCTTCCTACACCATAAGGAAGTTCAGTGAGGAGCCAATAACACCCCTTGACCTCATATCTTGGAACACCGTTAGCGCTGAAGCTATGGCTTTCCTATGGCTCGCCATAGAATATAGGAAAAACATGGTAATAATCGGTGGGACCGCAAGTGGAAAAACGACAATGCTAAACGCCATCTCCTTCTTCATCCCCCATAACTCCAAAATTGTCTCCTTAGAGGACACAAGAGAAATAAGCTTGCCCCATAAAAACTGGCTACCACTCGTCACGAGGGAAGTTGATGGGAGAACAAGGGTAGAGATGTTCGACCTGCTCAAAGCCGCCTTGAGACAAAGACCAGAATACATAATCGTCGGTGAAATAAGGGGGAGAGAAGCGATAACCCTGTTTCAAGCTATGAACACAGGACATGTAGTATATTCCACATTCCACGCCGGGGATGTAGATTCTGCTATAAAAAGGTTCATCCACGACCCAATAAACGTTCCAAAGGGCATGTTTACGCCCCTTGATTTGATGATGTGCCTAAGTCTTGAATACATAAAGGGAAAAGTTGTCAGAAGGATGGATTCTTTGAACGAGGTTTCCGTAGATGCTGAAGGTAGAATAAGTATTAATCCTATATTCAAGCGAGATGAGGCAAAAGACTTGTTCGTATGGCACGAATCGTCAAAAGTCTTACCAGAAATATGTAAGGTTCTGGGCATCAGATATAAAGAAGCGCTTACGGAAATTAAGAAGAGGGCAGAATTTCTTAAAGAATTAGCGAAAAACAGACCGTATAACATGGAAAAGTTAATTGGCGAGATAAACGAATATAGGAGGAAATTTTATGAAAGCTCATAGCCTCTATCTGTTCCCGATAAAGAAGGAGGATTTCAAGAAGATTTTAAGGGGGGCTATGCTGAACTACACGCCAGAATCCTACTCTATGGTCGCCTTACTCGGAAGTTTTGCATCCCTTATCGCCGGCTATATAATAACACTCTTGCCAGAGTTCAAGTTTATGTTCCCTCTCCTCCCCCTCTCCTTCTTCCCCATCTCCTACGCCTTCTTCACAGTCTATCCCGTGATAAAGATGAGGGCAAGAGGAACTAAGATTGACCTAAAACTGCCACACGCCATAACTTACATGCAAGCTTTCTGTGATGTTCTCCCACTTTTTGAAATATTTAGAATGATATATCGAGAAAAGGAAATATACGGAGAAGTTT
>QMLL01000285.1 GCA_003646715.1 Deltaproteobacteria bacterium | reverse complement strand
TTCTTGAGCTTTACGAGGGAAGGTTGTTAAAGCTTGAACTTCCGCTGCGCAAGGGAGTGCTGGCCCTGGGGGGAGTCCTCTTTCTGTACACAGCCGCCTATTCCGCCGCACTCTCGGGCCAGATGGGCCGGGTGGACAACCGTACCGCCTGCAGTCGCTGGATAGAGCGGAATGTTCCGGATTTCCGCATCATTGCGGTGATAAAGCCCGAGTGGGGCAGCGATTTCTACTCCGTAGAGATTGACAAAACCAGGTACTCGTATGTGGTCACAGGCTACCATTACAATTTGCTGGAAGCCTATGCTCCGGATTATCTGGTTTTTTCCGAATATGAGGTAAACGATGCCAGAGGCGCTGAAAAGGGAGAAGAGTTTTTCCGCAGGCTTGAAAATTCGAAAGACTATGCTGTGGTAACCGAATTCAAGCGGGAGATAAGTTTCCTGGGGCTGAGCTTCCCCTATAACCCGCCGGGTTTCGACTGGCTGTATTTTTGTCCCAATATCACTGTTTACGGCCGCACAGATCCGGACGACCCCTCGAGGGAATATTATCTCAAGGGGGTTATCGCCAACTTGGACGGCGACTATGAAACCGCCAGTGCTATGTTCAGGGAAGCGGTCAAGCTGCAGGATTCAAATCCCTTGTATCGCTTGTGGGTCGCCCGGAATGATCTCGTCCTGGCCGAGAGCCTGATCAGGGAAAACAAACTGAACCAGGCCCTCCAGATTCTCGACAAGGCTCAAACACATACCCAGATGGGTCTGAGAATATACCCCAGGCTCTGGGAGCGCACCCAGCTTCTGGGCACCCAGGTGCAGATCAGGTTCAAACTGGGGCTCGCCCTGGAAAAAGCGGGTTATGTGGACCAGGCCGAGAAAGCCTTGGTGCTGAGCGTTGAGGATTCCAGACAACAGAAGATCGCTATTGACAGCCTGAAGAATGTGACCTTGAGCAACTGGGATGAAAGTTACAAGCAGCTTCATTATGCCTTGGTCGGCTATTATTTGAGACAACAACGATATGAAGATGCCGAGAAGAGATTGAAAGATTTACTGGCGTTGGATGCCAACAATGTGCGGGCACTGGTGATGCTGGCTGAAGTTTATCTGCGCATGAAAGGACACGACCGGGAAACTCTCGCCCTTCTGGAGCGAGCGGTCAGTCTTGACCCTGGTCTATTGAGCGAATCAAACAGCAATGTTGCCAAGATAATCCAGACTCTGAAGCGGAGTATAAAAAATCCCTGATCCCACCGCTGCTCTTACATGCCCAATTTGATGTAAAATATTGTGGTAGCCTGCCGGGAAGACGGGCTCACACACTGTATTTTTGAATTTCCTCATCTATTTCTTTGGCCAGCAGGTAATCTTCATCAATCAGCGCGAAGATCTTCCGGAAATAGAGCTCCATCAGCTTTATTTTGTTCGGATCCTGAGTGGTGCTGATATTGTACATACTGACCACTTCCCTCATCAGGTAGGAGCCGCTGGTTAATTGTTTGAGGTCTGCAAACACCCGATCGCTGTCGCCGCCTGTCTGGTGGAGAAACATCAGTTCGCTGGAAAGCTCGGCTAACAGGCGCTTGAACTCCTCCTTGGAGAGTTGTTTATAGTTTTTGTAGGGAGATTTATAGGTTTTTTGCCCCGGCAGATCGATCTGTTTTTCTTTCTGGTTCATGTAATCGGCCACATAGAGCCGGGCATGGGCATCGAGCATAAGTTGGCCCACCTCGATATGTTCACTGGTCTCCAGATCAATCACATCGAATTCAAGCTCGGTGTCTGTTTCAGCAAACGGCTCGACGAACTCCCTGCTGGGCAGGGGAATCATTGTCGAGTAGAATTCAGGTTGGGGGAGTTTCCCGCCTTTTTCCGCTTTGGCCTCCTGGCAGGCTTCATCCTCGGTTGAGCTGCGGCGGAACATCTCCCGGAAGGATTCCAATGTAGGCTCAGAGAGCTTCTCCTGTTCCTCCTCGATAATTTCATCTATTATCTTGGATATTCGCAACGGAAAAGAACGCTTGATTTCTTCTATTTCCTGGAAATACCGCTTATAAAAACGGGTGATCAGCCGGGAGTGCTCGCGTGGCAGATGCATTACCTGAATGATCAGTTCCAGAAGATCCATCTCGGTAGCTGCACAGAAAACAGCGAGCAGGCCTATTCCCTCGTGTTCTTCCAAAATGGGTCTGGTTTCTTTCAGCTCCAGAAAAATAACCGCTCTGCCTTGAAGGTGCTCCGGGTTTCCTCTTAAGAATTTCATCCGTCCTTGTCCTTTTTGACGTTTTCGGGCGCCTTGAGATCTCCTTTTCTAACTTGAAAGATAAATTCAATTCTCTTCCCTGACAAGCGAAACCTCTTGCAGATGAGCTTCCCCCTGGGAAAATCTTTTTTTGGAATTTGCGAAAGAGGGAAGCTAATTTATATTGGACCTGTGGGCAGGATCAAAGCTTTTATGGAGTGAATATTGAACAGCGCAAAGAAAAAAAAGAATGAACGGCGCAAAACGACACCATTATCGAAGGGAGACTACTGGTTGCGCTTTTCCGGGAGAGCGGTCCGATGGGTGTTTTATGGCAGCCTTCTGCTGGGGGCTTCGGTTTTTTTCCCCGATTACTTTTCTGATGGTTTCAAGGTGCCCAAGCTTTTTTTCGTTCCGGTTTGGGTTGCGCGGATTGTTTGCCTGTTGTTTGTTTCCGCGGCTCTGAGGAAAGATCTCAGCGTGCGATTTCCGCAGATATTCCTGCCCCTGCTTGTTGTTTTTATCGTTGCCGCTGCTTCAGTGGGCTGGAGTCTGAACAAGGGGCTGGCGATAGAAAGACTCTTCCAGGTAAGCGCGCTGGCAGCTTACCTGTTTATTGCCTGGTCCCTGTACCGCGGAAGGGATATTCACCGGGCGTTTTATTTTATAATTCTGGTGGCGGCTTTGATCGCTTTATGGGCTCTGCTGCTCGACTATGTGGAACCATTGCGCAAGGCGGTTTATCCTAATTTCATAACGCGCAAGCCGGGCAAAGAGGTGGATCTTTACCGGCCGCTTACTTCCAACCAGGGCAACCCGAACTATCTGCTGCACATCCTGGTTCCCACCGCCCCCGCTGCTTTGGGCTCCTTTCTGCGCGAGCTCGCTCTTTCAGCAGGCAAAGCCTTTTCCAGACGAAAACTGCTCGCTCTTTTAATCCTTGCCGGGGCCTTTGTGGTTCAGCTTGTATGTTTCATCCTCTCGAGAAATCGTTCCGGACTGGTGGCCTTCGTACTGGCGCTTCTTTTCTTCAGCCTGGTGTTGGTGGTTTTTAAAAGAAAACAACTGGTCGAGCTGGTTTCCAGATCTTTCCCGCGGATTCTACTCCCCATCGCCGGATTGGTGCTTCTTTCAGCAGGAGTCATCCTCTTTACCGAAGCTGGAAGATCCCTGGCCGGCCGCATCAAGGAAGCCGCAACCTACCGCCTCGCAATGTGGCAGGACCGTTTCAAAAACCTCACTAATCCCGAGAACATCGATGTCTATTCCAGGGTGGTCTTCCTCGAGGCCGGCACCCGGATGATCTCCGATGACCCCCTCTGGGGCAAGGGTATCGGCCAGTTTGTCATCTATTACCCGGGATACAAAACCGAAAAACACTGGAAGAAATTCAGTCTCCTGCCGCCACAGATAAAAATGTGGGATAAGATTCCACCCCAGACTCACAATGAATTTCTCCAGATCGCTGTTGAACTGGGGCTTTTGGCCCTGGCAGCCTTTTTGC
>QMLL01000284.1 GCA_003646715.1 Deltaproteobacteria bacterium | reverse complement strand
GATCCTGAAAAAAACTGGCTATGAGCTTCCTGTTTATGACATAAGTAAATTTATTGCTGAATACATGAAGCAGCATGGTGGTATTTCGCTCTGTGAAGAAAAATTGATAGTCACGTACCATGACTCATGTCATTTGTCTCGAGGTCTCGGCATAAGAGACGACCCAAGGTATATTCTTAACCAGTGCTTTGGGAACCGTTATAGAGAAATGGAACATGCTGACAGCTGTTGCGGAATGGGTGGGCTATATGGAGTAACGCACCCGGATATATCTAAAGCCATTTTAAAGAAAAAGATAGAAGCTATAAGGGAAACGGGTTGCGATTACTTATTTACGGGTTGTCCTGCCTGTATTTTGCAACTTGAAGATGGCGTAAGGAAAGCAAAATTGGGTATTGAAGTTAAGCATCTGGTTCAACTTGTTGATTTTGCGGAGAGTAGTTAAAGTTTCTGATTAATTTGATAGGAACTGGGAGTCAGGATCCGGACCTGGAGGGCGTGACTGCGATCCTATCCCTCGATACGTTCGCCTTTGGCGAACTACTCGGGGTGTCACTCGGGGCGTCGCTCGGGGCACAGTTTGCGACATCGTTCGGGGGGACTACTCAGAAGTGGCTTTGCTTCGGCTGGTAAATGCTACAGCTCGATACAAGTGTGGAAGCGTCTGTCTCTGGCATGAACTGATATAAGAAAGTGTTTCGTCTGTTAAGTGATTTGTCTTTTTCTATGCTATTCTTCACATTTTTCCAGAGATTCATTATAAGAGTCAGTCGGGCTTTAGTTACAAGTGGGGTTATTTTTTTAAAAAGTTCATCAATTAATGGTGCACTATGAAGTTGGGTTCAAAAACATATCAAACGGCTATACTGCTCGTTGCTATCATTTGTGCTGTTATTTTCGGACCCAACTGCCCGTGTGCTGATACTAAAAAAGCAGACAAAAAACAGATTGATTTGCAGTATTGCCTGGAAACTGCTCGTGCCAACAACCCGCAGCTAAATGCAGCCAGGTATCGGATGCTTTCTGCCAGAGATGCAGTTGCTGAAGCGAGAGCTAAGTTTTTCCCGTCGGTAGGGGCCTTTACATCTTACGACAGAAATTATTATGAAGACACGGGAGAATATGATTCTTATTCCAGTGGTTTTACCTTTACGCAGCCCATTTTTCAGGGTGGAAAAATATGGCAGAACTACCAGGAAGCGAAAAGAGAATTGGAAGCTACCAAGGAAGAATATCTGACGGTGCTCATAAACGTTGTTCAGGATGTAAGTAACAATTATTTCAAAACACTGGAACAGAAACATTTGATCAGGGTTAACGAAGACAATCTTAAGAGCGCCAGGTACCATCTGGAACTCACGAAGGCGCGCTTTGGTGTGGGTTTAACCAATAAGGCCGATGTGCTTAAAGCGGAAGTTGAAAAAGCCCAGGCCGAAGTTGACTTGATAAAGGTCAGAAACGAATACCTTCAGGCCATGGCCAGGCTTAACAAGTCTATGGGAGTAGCCGTGGTAAGAAAATTTGATTTACTGGATACCTACGATGACATTATTGATCCTGGAAAACTAAATCTTGTAAGCGCATTCGACGAAGCGGCCACCAATAGACCAGAGATGAAGCAAATTATTGCGAAAATAGAAAAACAAAAGGCAGCTATTAAATTCGCGCAAGGGGATTTCTGGCCGCAGGTAAACGCCCGGGGAAACTATGAATGGAGAGGCAGCAAGTTTAATAATCAAAAGAGAAGCTGGGATGTGGGGGTAAGCCTGGACATATCGCTTTTTAGCGGTTTCGGAACAGTAGCCAGTGTATCAAAGGCCAGAAAAATCCTTCTCGAACTTGAACATCAAAAACTTGATACCTCCGACCAGATAGAACTGGAAGTCTATTCAGCACTTCTCAATTTAAAGGCAAGCTACGCAGAAATAAGTGCAACCAGGCAACTTGTTTTGAGTGCTGAGGAAAATCTCAGAGTGATTGAAGGTCTTTACAAGCAGGGACTGGCAAATTTTATAGACGTGATAGATGCCCAGTCTTCTCTTACAAGTGCCAGAACTCAGTATATTCAGGCAATATATAATCACCACATAAATGAGACTGATTACAGGCGAGCAATAGGAGCTGAAGTAGATTACCGGGTTCTTGAAGAGTACTAGGTAAAAAACATGGTTAAAAAGGGGAAGCTTTATATTCTAATTCTGACTGCGCTGATTGTATTAATCGGCGCGGGATATTTTGTTTTGTCAGGCAAAAGATTGTCTGAAGCTGAAAACATAGACAATCTTAAAAAAGTCCGGGTTACCAGGAGAAATTTGAGACGAACGGTTGTTTCCAGCGGTACCGTCAAACCCCAGGTAGGTGCGAGAGTTAAGGTTGGTTCGAGAGTTTCAGGTAAAGTTGAAAGGCTCTTCGTGCAGGTTGGTGACATTGTCAAGGAAGGGCAGGTGGTGGCAATTATAGAACATGATGATCTGGATGCAAAACTCCGGCAGGCTGAAGCCAGGGTTGTGGCGGCCAAAACAAGGTTGAGCAATATACTTGCCACCACTCCCAAGGAAATATCCAAGGAAGAGGCAAACATAAGGGAAATAAAAGCCAAACTGGCCCTGGCGAGACTCGAATATAGGAGGCGGAAATCTCTGCTGGAGAAGGCTTTCGTGGCCCAGGAGGACGTGGACAAGGCATTTAAAGAGGTAAAGGTGCTGGAAGCGCAACTTGCTTCTGCGCGGCAGCAACTGCTTTATTTGAAGAGCAAGTTTGAAGAAGATCAAAAACTGGCAAAAGCTCAAATTAACGAAGCGGAAGCGGCTCTGGAGATTGCAAAAATTAATCGCAGTTATGCAACCATTCGTGCTCCAATGGCGGGCATCGTAGCCAGCGTTTCGACCCAGGAAGGAGAAACTGTTGCAGCGAGCCTGAACGCCCCTACCTTTATAACGCTCATTGATTTGTCCAGGTTACAAGTTGATGATTTCGTGGACGAAACCGATATCGGGTACGTCAAGATAGGCCAGGATGCTATCTTTACCGTGGATACGTTTCCGGAAAAGACATTTCATGGAAAAGTCGAAGCAATTCATCCCATGGCAACCATTCAGGAAAGTGTTGTTTACTATGACGTCGTTATAAAAATACTCGATGATTACGAAGGGTTGCTGAGACCGGAGATGACAACAAACGTGACTATCATCATCGATACCATCAAGAACGCTCTAGCTATTCCATCTGAGGCTATTGTACGGCAGGGACAGAAGGAACTGGTGGCAGTGAGCACAGATAGCGGGGTTGAGAAGAGAGAAGTAATCACCGGCGTGATTGACGGAGATTATGTGGAGATAAAGCAAGGCCTAAAGGAGGGTGAGGTAGTGGTTATTGGTGCTTTGAAACCCCGCTCAAAACGAAAGCCATAAGAATGGATATCTGACCACTCCTGAAAAAGAATGCTCATAAAACTGGAAAACATAACTAAAACCTTTGTCTCAGGAAAGGTTGAGACTCCGGTCCTCCACGGTATAGATCTGGAAGTTGATCGACAGGACTTCTGCGCAATAACGGGTCCATCTGGGACCGGGAAAAGCACTTTGATGCATATTCTCGGATTGCTAGAACCCCCCACCTCTGGCAGGTATCTGCTTGACGGCGAAGATGTCACAATATTGAGTGACACTCAGCAAAGCAGGATCAGGAACAAGAAATTTGGTTTTGTGTTTCAATCATTTAATCTTCTACCCAGGGCCACTGCACTTGAAAACGTTTTGCTTC
>QMLL01000283.1 GCA_003646715.1 Deltaproteobacteria bacterium | reverse complement strand
CTTGGGCTTCATTTCCGGACTCAGTTCAAATTCTGGCTTTGCTTTTTCCATAAGAAACACCTCCAAAGAAAAAATAAAAACTTTTTCTTTTTATTTATTATTATGTTTTTAGTTACTGAAACTATTGAAAAAGCTCACAGGGTACGGCAGTTTTCCCTCGTTAAACTGCACCCGTATTAACCTATGCCACGCTTTCACCAGCCATATTGGCTGGCTTTCCCTCGCTAAACTGGCGCTTCTGAACATTATCACTGGCACTCCGATAAACTTAATTTCCTGTCGCTTCCTGATATTGTTCCACCGGAAGACTACCGCTGTGCCTTTCGGTATTGTTATCTTGTATATGTGATTAATAATACTGAAATCTTCGTTCAGGATCCCCGTTCCCAAAATTCGCTTCTCCATCCTTTTTTCACCTCCAAAAAATAAAAGAAAAATAATAATGTGGCGCTCAAGATTGTTTATTTAATAACTTCCTTGATCAGGGAGTGTGCTGTAACCAGCAAGTCCAGCGCTTTTGCTTCGCTCACGCTCATACCTAATCCCACACCCTGCTGTCTTATTACCTCTATCGCATCCCTTATCTTCTCCTCAGCCACTGTCAATCTTTTCATATCAGTTTGCATTCCCTTTTTCACCTCCAAAAAAATAAAGAAAGCGACTTACAACAATTCTTGAAGGAGTATTGTGTAATACTCCATAGTCGCTTTCTCAAAATCGTCGACAATCTGAGCCATAAAATCAATATACCCCCGGAACAAACTCGATTCCATTCTCTCACCTCCAATCAGGGGCTTGGAGGGGGCATAAAACCCCCTCCGTCCCGTATAGACGAGCATGACCAATCGCCTTCATTGCGTTCCCTACCGTCCGGGGATTTACCTATCCCCTTCATCGGAGGGACCACTCCCTCATCGCTCCCTATCCCACCGGTAGCAAGCGAGATAAGGGGCTCGGTCGGGGCTATACGCCTTGGAGGCACGGCGCTCCCTGCCCCCTTTTAAAGCCACCAAAGGGCAGGTAAGCCCTCGCTCTATATGCGACCAGCCACACCCGTCTTCACTGAACCCCCTATCCCCGGCTGGACGGCTCTCTCTCAGCAATAGCCTTCCCCGTGCTACTTATTAGGCAACACGAGTGGCTATTCTTCATTGAGACGGTGGAGGAACCCTCCATCCACTAACTACGGATGGGTCGCCGCCTGCCACGCCCACACCCCGCTTATACCTACCTTAAGGTAGGCTTTCACGAGGTAGGGCAGAAATAGAGGGGTTTATCACTTAGAGGCTACAATTTCCTCGGGCGGGGCTCGGACTTTCCTGCCCCTTTGACCCAGGCTTAAAAAATAAAAAATTAAGATTTATACAGTGATCTGTTAAACTCTGCCGTTCCTATTGCTGGCTCAAGCATTGCCCATCTCTCATTACTCACTCGCACTACCTCGTATTCACTGTCGGGCAGTCTCTCTTTCTTTCGCTTACCCCAAATAGCTTTTCGCTTGACTGGAGACTTACCTCTATATACATAGGGGTAATCATCTGGTGCTATGTCCCATCTCCAGTGCCTTTTATTCCAGTGCTCTGTAAACTCCCGCATCCCTTCCAAAAAAGAGGTGCAGAAGAAGTGCTTATTGCACCTTCTGCACCTTATAATGTAAGGCATTTTTTAGTTTATAGCTGATACCCCAGCATCAGCAAAGCCGTCACTGCCTGCCTGTCCTTCTCTTTTATCGCTTCCTTTATATCCTTCACTGCCTTTTTCTCTTCTGTTGTATTCTTTTTTATCTTCTTTGATAGCTCATCCTTCTCAGCTCTCAGCTTCGCTATCTCCTTCACAATCTCGCTCGCCCGCTCCGGCTCCTCCTCAATCTGGTTTCTTAACTTCTTTATTTCTGTAACTACTTCGTTAAACCTTTTCTTCCCTGCCTCCTCCTGCTTCTTCTGTAGCTCAAACATTGCATTTACTAGATCCCCTGCTAACTTGTAGCGGGGATGTATTATCCCCGCTATAACTTTTTCATGTTCTCTCCCCCTTTCCAACGCTCTTCCTATCTCGATCGCTTCCATCCCAAAAGTATCCACTAATCCAGAGCCTCTCGGCTCTTCTACTAAAACTTCTCCCATATCTCTTTCACCTCCTATTGCCGCCTGGGACCCTTTAAGGTGTAGCCTCCCCGCAGTAAAATCACTTGTGACATACCCTTTGCGCCAGCGGGGGGTATGTCTACCTTACGCCGCCCGCCCTCTTACTTCCTAGCGGATCGGGGGTATTTATATACCCTAAGGACCTAGGGGGGTGGCTACTCCGCTGACCCTATTCCTAGGCCCCCGCTCATGAGTGATTTAATCACCCTTTTAGGCGACGTATCCACGCCGCTTATTATGAGTAATTAAATCACTCACTCATCACGTAATATAATATTTGTTTTATCGCTGAACAATCCAATCGGATAGTTCAATTTTGAAAATTTCTTAAAAAATTGAAATTTTTTCTTAAAATTGTTCTTTTCTCCCCTCCCCCCTCTCTCCTCTCTTTAAATCCTCTATCTCTCTCTTTAAATCCTCCACTCTCCTCTCTCTTAACTCTCGCTTCTTAGCCTCAGGAATATATCGCTTCTCCTCCATAATACTTTCAAGTTCTTCCACCGTAATACCCCTCTCTTCCGCTATCTCCTCTAACTTCCCATAATATAGCTCTTTATAGTATTTTATTATGTTCTTCCATAATAACCTCTTTAATTCCCTGTTAATTTCTTCCTCTGTCATCTTTTTGAGTGGTAATTCTTCCCTCAATTCTGCAAGTATCCACTCCTCCTTCAGCATCCTCTCTATTTTAGCCGCACCCAGCCAGCTCAGAGGATACAATATCTCTTGCGGATGCTCCCATATAGGGTCATCTATTCGCTCTGGCACTATTTCATAATACTGCCGTGCAAATGATTTCGGCAATCCCGGAACAGGCACTTTCGTGCCTCTCTTTCTTATCAACCCCAAAACATTTAACATAAAGAAATATTTCCAGAAGCTCTGATACGATGGAACATAATATATGGGATGTCGCATGTGCACGAAACCCATTTCTACTATAGCTTCACTCTTGATAGGTATCTCGGCTGTGAGTTCGTGGTCTATTGCTTCACCATCTACTTTTATCTCGCCTGCTTCCCTGAACATTTTCCTCGTCTCTTCGTCTCTTATAATGCCGTATAGTGCATTCTTGAACGCCCTGTAAACTTCGTAAGGGTATGCCCCTTCTCCTTTCTCCGCTCGCATCATCAAGAACTTCTTGATGAACGTTGTGGTCTTAAACGGTAAACGACTACGCCATTTCTCTTTTTTCTTACCTGGTGGCACCTTCTCAGGCGGTGGTACTTCTTCTGGCGGTTTTTCTTCTTTTGGCGGCGGAGGTGTTACCGGTGGTTTCGGTTTATATGCAAACAATGCGGGGTTTTTTATCGCAGCTAATAATAGTGTTTCAATTTCGGTATCGCTTAATTTCGCTACTATATCGTGAAATGGCTTCACGTGTGGCTCACTTGCCTTTCTCGCAAGCTCCGGGTGCATCATTATGAAGTTGAGTTCTTTTTCGGTCAGTTCCTGTGGCGTCTCTACATTTTTCCGTAAAATCCTCCTGACTTCTTCGGGTGTATACTTCTCACGCTCTGCCCGTGGCAACTCCTCTAACGGATTGAAGAAGAATTTTAATATTTCCGCTCGCTCTTCGTCCGATAACCCGGCTAGAAACTCCTTCTCTTCGTCCGTCAGTTTGTTATAAACCCGCTCAAACT
>QMLL01000282.1 GCA_003646715.1 Deltaproteobacteria bacterium | reverse complement strand
TTCAAGTTCCCTGACTCTGGTTGCAAGTGAAACATCCGAGAATTTTGGCATTATCATGGTCGAGGGATGTGGTGCCTCGGAGATTATTTTCACGAGGAATCCGCAATTTACCTTTGCAGTGCTAACTTCTGCCAGTTTTTATATGAAAAACTTTTTCGAGATGATGTGCCTGGTCGAACCAACACCAACTACTTATGCTCTAATTGTTAAGGACAGGCTTTTTTCTCGAAGTGTTGCCAAAGGGGCCAGGATATGGGCTGCGAAGATAGGGTTTCAAGAAGTTTACTATGCAATACATCCTGTTAATTGCCAGGATTATTATGATGTGCTGAACGAGATAGAAAAAGTTAAGCCGGATATGTTGATTTTCTCCGGTCACATACGCGACTCTATAAACTTTACATCAGAACTGGTGACCAAATGTAATTTTATGCCAAAAGCTGTAATGATGACTCTTGGGCCAACGCAGGAAATTTATATAAAAGAACTGGGCAAGTATGCCGAAAATATGATGGGAGTGACTCAATGGGTTGAACGAAGCAACTTTAGTTGTCCGGTTTTTGGTGATACAAAGACATATGTTGAGGCCTTCATAAAAAAATACGGGCACCATCCAACTTATCAAAACCTCCAAGCCACAGCTTGCGGAATTGTATATCAAATAGCGCTGGAAAAGTGTCGGAAGCTGGATGCAAAGGAAGTTCTTGAGAATATTCGAAACATAGATTGTGAAACGGTTTTCGGGAGAATTAAGTTCGACGCTCGTGGAATGAATATTGCCAAGTCTATGGCAATTGTACAGATCCAGGACGGCTATAGGTACACCATATGGCCGTTAAATCTGGCTGAGAGGCCGGTCATGTATCCTTTAAAAGGCTGGTTGAGGAAAGGTGATGAAAAAAACTTATAAAAAGACAATCTTTGAGAGACTTATAGCAATTCACGTCGCTTTTGTACTTTTCCTTGCAATGATGCTGGTTTCTTTCCAAATTTTAAAGGGCGAGGAGACAGTAGATAAGAGGTTAAATGAATCCGGCAATATCATTGCTGAAATGCTACGCAATTCAAGTGTTGACCCTGTAGTAAATACCCTTGCCTACGACAGGATACCTCGGTTGCTCCGTGACATGTACCAGAAAGCCCGTGAAATTTCATTTATCGCAATATACACGTCCGACGGAGCCGTGGTTGAGTGTATCGGTGAAGAATATCCCGGCTACATGGAGAATATAAACAAGTTCAGGGATATGCCTCCGGAAAAGATTGTAAAGTGGAAATCCAGAAGTGACCTGATAGAGTTTTTATGCCCGCTGAAGGTGGGTTCCACTTTTCTTGGGGTGGCAAGGGTCGGCCTGACAAAAAGATTTGCCCGCTCGGCACTCATCAGGGATATATTTTCGTACACAGGCATTACTCTGCTAGTCCTCTTAGTAAGTGGTTTCATATACGTGGTGCTTCTTCAACGATGGATATTTTCTCCTATTAAAGAAACCTGCGACGTTATAAGGTCTTATGGAAAAGTGGATTTGAATACTCTCTTGAAAAACATCCGTCGTTTGAGTGAAAAGGTATCTCCAAACGATGTGGGAATTATTACTCACTCTTTTGAAGAAATGATTGCAGCCATTGTGAAAAGAGATAGTGAGCTTGAAGAAAGAACCTGGGAACTGTTGCGGGAGAAAGAAAAGCTGGAAGCTGTGACTGAAAGCATTGGGGTTTCTTTACTTGTTGTCTCGCCAGATTACAAAGTTATGTGGGCAAACCATGTAATAAGAAATCTGTCTGATATCTCCGAAGGTCATTTCTGTTACCGGAAGTTACAGAATAGTCAGGATGTCTGTGCGGATTGCCCTGTTTCTGACATCGTGGAAGGAAGGGTAGAAAAAGCTGAGATGGAGAAAATGATAACAGATCCCCTGGGGAGGACGAGATGGCATCAAGTTGTCGCAACTCCGCTTAGAGATAGGGAAGGAGGAATCGTTGGGGTTCTGGAAGTTGGCATTGATATTACCAAGAGGAAAAAAGCAGAAGAGGCTTTAATCAGGAGTGAGAAGAGGATTCGTAAGATCGTTGATACCGTACCCGAGCCCATAATTCTCTGTAACAGGGAAGGTAAGGTGCAGTTCGTTAACCCCGCATTTACTAGGGTTTTTGGGTGGGCTATAGAAGAACTCCAACAAGAAGAAGTTGCTTTTATTCCAAATGAAAAGAAAGGCGAACTGAAGGCAAAGTTCAAGGAGCTTACGACTTCATCGGAGCCTCTAAGATGTGAGACAAAAAGATTTACAAAAGATGGCAGATTACTGGAAGTTATTTTGAGTGCTGCGATGATTGATTTGCAACATGATGAATCTGATTCCATTGTAATCAGCCTGGTGGATATTACGGAAAGAAAAAGATGGGAAGCTCAGTTTCACGCAGACCAGAGGATGAGGGCCATAGGAAATCTTGCAGGAGGTATTGCTCATGATTTCAATAATCTCCTTATGGGAATTCGAGGGAACGTATCATTGATGCTTTCCGAAACCGATCCTTCCCACCCCCATTATGATATCCTTCAAGACATAGACGAATATGTCGAGCAGGGATCCAATCTAACCAAGCAGCTCCTTGGATTTGCCAGAGGTGGAAAGTACCAGATCAAACCTACCAATCTCAATGAAGTGGTGGAAAAGCAAAGTATGCTTTTCAGGAGAGCCAAAAAGGAAATTAACGTCCACACCGAGTATGAAGAATCTCTTTGGGTGGTCGACGTAGATCGGAATCAGATAGAGCAGGTATTGATGAACATATATGTTAACGCCTGGCAGGCTATGCCTGATGGTAGCGGAGATATATACATAAAAACCGAAAATGCGATTTTAGATGAGTCGAAGGTGTTACCGTATCAGATTAAACCGGGAAAGTACGTGAAGATATCCATAAGAGACACGGGCATAGGTATGGATGAAGCAACCAGGGAGAGAGTTTTTGACCCGTTTTTTACGACCAAGGAAAAAGGTAAAGGAGTAGGACTCGGGCTTGCTTCAGCATACGGTATTATTAGGAATCATGGAGGAATAATAGATATCCAGAGCGAAAAAGGCAAAGGTACCACACTTACCATATACCTTCCGGCTTCTGAAAAACAGATCAGGCGCGAAAGCGCAAAGTCGAGCGAAATAGTACATGGGAAAGGAACCATTCTGTTGGTTGATGACGAGGAAATGATCCTCAAGGTTGGTGAGAAGATGCTTCAGAGACTTGGTTACAACGTTATTGTGGCCAAAGGCGGCAAGCAGGCGGTGGAATTGTTCGGAGTTGACGGGAAAAATATAGACATGGTCATACTTGATATGATCATGCCAGAGGTAAATGGCGAAGAAGTCTTTAAGCTTATAAGGCGTGTTAACCCAAACATAAAGGTACTGCTTTCAAGCGGATACAGTGCCGATGGCGAAGCACGAAAAATCCTTGACCAGGGTTGTAGTGGCTTTATTCAAAAGCCTTTTGATTTAAAAGAACTTTCCGCCAAAATAAGAAGTATCCTTGATGGATAAATTTATCCTTTTCGCATGCCGGAGAATCTATATAAAACTTCCCTTTCAACGACCGAGATAAGGGACTTGCCCTGAGTTTGTACTTCGCTCCAAGAGCTTGGATTCCCGCCAAGCCGAGCTCGGTCACGACTTTCGCGGGAATGACGTTGATACTGCGCACCTGCCGTTCCTGCATTATCCCTTTGTCATTCCTGCGGAGGCAGGAATCCAGCGTTGTTAGTTATAATCATCATTTTCTCCTGAGTTTCATCTTTT
>QMLL01000281.1 GCA_003646715.1 Deltaproteobacteria bacterium | reverse complement strand
TCATGTTATACCTCCTCCTAAAATTGGGATCCAGAACTCCTTAAAATTGAGTTATCTTAACTTGAATTTCGGGATTTTGAAACAATAAAACCTGATCCGCACATAAAAGTTTGCAAATTAAGTTTAATGAATGTAAACTGTGGCCCTCTATGGAGTCAAGTCTAAAATAGTATTTTTACAATAATGTAATATTGACAAAGCCTCCAAGAAATCATATTGTAGGCATATTTTGTATATTGAGTAGTTTGATTTTTTTGGAGAGACAACCATTAGGAAAGCATCAGCTTAGAAGGGAAGTAAGTCTGAGAAATTAGGGGCGTGTTGTTACTCTTGCCTTTTTTATTTCCGTTAAAAAGGGAATCAGGAACTACACCACTCGTGTTTTCGAATGGTCTGGGAATTTATTTCATCCGAAATAGAACTCGCCATAAAGATCATGAATGTAACAAATAATATTTTAAAAATACAGGGGGTATGATGCGGCGTTTAGATTTAAACGGATACAGGAAATCTGTCAGTTTGTTTTTACGAACTCTGTGTATTGTGATTCTTCTTGTACCGGCACTTTTACTTACCGGATGTGGTAAAAAAGAAGAACCAAAGAAAAAGGTGGAAGTGATCAAGCCGGTCAAGATCATGACCATTAAAGATACCAGTGAATTGTTCAGCCAGGGATTTCCTGGCACAGTGCGAGCTGCCAGACGTGTTGTGCTTTCTTTTAAGGTATCCGGACGGCTTGTGGAACTGCCTGTAGAGGAGGGACAGGAAGTTAAAAAGGGTGATCTTATCGCCCAACTTGATAAAAGGGACTTTCTGAATGCTGTTAAGGTAGCCAGGGCCAGGTACCGAGAAGCTCAACAGCAGTTTCGCAGATACAAAGAGCTTTACGCCAAAAAACAGGTATCCAAGGCAGATTTTGATCGGTATCTTGCTTTGCGAGACGTTGCGAAGGCAAAGCTGGAGGACGCATTAAATGCCCTTTGTGATACTACTCTGACGGCCCCGTTTGATGGAGTGATTTCTAAAAGATACGTGGAGAACTACTACGAAGTGAGGGCAAAAGAACCGATTGTGGATCTTCAAGATATTTCCAGAATAGAAGTCCTCGTGGACGTCCCGGAACTGATTATGGCGGCAGTTCGTGAAAACAGCGCAAAAAAAGTAACCGCGAGATTTGAGTCTATTCCAGGTAAGGAATTCCCGTTAGAACTCAAAGAATATTCCACGGAAGCGGACCCTGCCACTCAGACATACCAGATCGTTTTTGTTATGGACCAACCGAAGGAAGCCAACATCTTTCCTGGCATGACGGCAACTGTAACGGCTGTATATCAAAAATCCATGGAGGAGAGAGGACCGGATATTATTATCCCGGCAAACGCTGTACTGGATGCACCAAAAGATAAGCCATACGTGTGGGTTTTCGATCCTACAGCAGGTGTGGTCCACAAGAGGTTTGTGAAGATTGGAAGGTTGAAAGACTCGGGCAGTATCCGGATTCTGGAGGGACTAAAACCAAAGGAAATTATTGTGGTTGCCGGTGTCACGCAGCTGAAAGAGGGGATGAAGGTAAGACCTTGGGAAAAGCAGAGGGAAGGATTATAGAACGATGAATATAGCTGAGCTTGCCATCAAAAAAAGTGTGATTACCTGGACCCTTACGTTTGTCATGCTGGTGCTGGGCTACGTTTCCTACCAGGGCCTGGCACGGCTTGAAGATCCTGAATTTGCCATAAAAGAAGCTGTGGTATTGACCCCTTACCCCGGTGCATCTCCTGCAGAAGTGCAAGAAGAAGTTACGGAAGTTATTGAAAAAGCAGCTCAACAAATGGGACAGCTGGACAGGGTTGAATCGTATTCTTCGAGAGGAATGTCCCTGGTACACGTGATAATTAAGGATCAATATCGCAAGGAACAGCTGCCTCAGGTATGGGACGAGTTACGCCGCAAGATGGCTGACAATGCCAAAAATCTACCGCCCGGCGCCGGGCCGATTATTATTAATGACGATTTTGGAGATGTGTACGGAGTGTATTTTGGCCTCGTGGGCGACGGGTACACCTATGCGGAGCTTAAAGAGGTTGCCGACTTGCTCCAGCGCGAGCTACTGGTAGCTCAGGATGTGAAGAAGATTGTACTCTTCGGTGTTTTGCCTGAAGCTATCTACGTAGAAATTTCAAGGGACAAAACAGCGGCTCTTGGGATAACCAAGCAGGAAATATTTGACGCACTGAGGGCCAAAAATTTACCGGTTGAATCAGGTAACATCAAGTTCGGAACTCAGTACCTCGCCTTTAAACCGACCGGTGAATTCAAATCAGAGAAGGATTTTGGAAATCTTTTCATAGCTTCTAAGCGGGGCAAGTTGATCTACCTGAGGGATGTAGCAAAGATACGCAGGGGATACGTGGAGCCGCCTTCACAGATACTGAGAGTTGACGGCAAGCCAGCCATAGGAATAGCCATATCGACTGTGATGGGCGGTAATGCCGTAACGATGGGAAATGCGGTGCTCAAGCGACTTGAAGAGCTTGAAGACCAGATCCCCGTGGGAATGAAGCTTGTTGAGATATCCATGCAGTCCAAGGCAGTTACTAAAGCTGTTAATGGATTTGTAGTAAACTTACTTGAAGCTGTTGCCATTGTAATTGTCGTGCTGGCAATTTTCATGGGTGTAAGACCGGGTGCCATTATCGGTTTTATATTGTTGCTGACCATTGCGGCCAGTTTTGTTGTGATGAAATACTATGGCATCATTTTACAGCGAATATCTCTGGGAGCTCTTATTATCGCCCTGGGAATGCTCGTGGATAATGCCATCGTTGTGGTTGATGGCATGAAGGTTAAGATGAAGCAGGGCGTTGATGGGTTGCAGGCAGCGAAAGAGGTGGTTTCACAGAATTCTACACCGCTTCTCGGTGCCACTGCCGTTGCGATTATGGCGTTTGCTTCCATTGGTGGGATGACAAATTCTACCGGTGAGTACTGTCAGTCCTTGTATTACGTTATTTTGATTTCTCTTTCCCTTTCATGGCTCACCGCTGTAACCACTACACCACTCATGACAATGAAATTTGTGTTGAGCAAAAAAGATCTTCAGAAGGGTGGTGAAGGGGAAGCGAAAGACCCCTACGGTGGAAAATTTTACCAGATCTACAGGAAATTTCTCACCGGAGCGATAAAAGCTAGATGGGTGACTATCGCTGTTGTTGTAGGAATGTTCGCGCTTTCGCTATATGGTTTTGGCTTTGTAAAACAACTCTTTTTTCCGGCTTCCACAAGACCTCAGTTCATAGTTGAATGTAACTTCAGAGAAGGCATTCACATCAGAGAAACCGAAAAGGAAGTAGCGAAAATAGAAGATTATTTGAGGAAAAGAGAGGGTGTGACTCTGATTGCTTCTGCCATTGGAGGGGGACATCCGAGGTTTCTCTTAACTTACAGTGTCCCCGTGGAAGCTGCTAACCAGTATTCCAGTATTCTGGTGTCGGTTAAGGATTACAAAATGATTGAGAAGATGCTTCCCGGTATCCAGGAGGACCTCGAAAACATGTTCCCGGATGCCTGCATAAATGTGAAGAAGTTTAATCTTGGTCCGGCAACCGGCGGAAAGATTCAGCTGAGAATAAACGGCACAGATCCGGAAGTGCTGAGAGAACTAGCCGAAAAGGCTATGAAAATATTCAGAGAGGAAGGTGCCAAAGCAGTAAGGTCTGAATGGGGAGAAAAGATAAAGGTTCCAGTTCCGATTCTTGCTGAAGACAGAGCTATGGCCCTGGGAATAACGAGGCCGATG
>QMLL01000280.1 GCA_003646715.1 Deltaproteobacteria bacterium | reverse complement strand
GGAATTTCCATTATATCCGCACTCTCTTCCGATATTATCGCACAGAGAACCCCCGTGTGCCTCAGCCGGCGAATTATTGTTTTATGCGCGTACTCATCCAGTTTTTGAACCTGTTCTCCATACACATTGATTTCCCCGGTGAACCCGTAAATATCCACCAGACCTGCTTTGTTAACCTCTCTCGATATCAGCTTAGCAGCTACAACCAGCTCGCTCATCAATCTTGAGAAAGCTCCCGTAGCAAACGGAATTTGTTGTTGTTTCATCAACAGATGTTCAACAATTGTCATACCGTAACTGCTCATTTTTTCCTCCCGGATCTCTCATCAATTAATAAGAAACGATCTATAACCTTTGAACCGATATCACGGCACCGTGAGCATTGTCAAGCTGATGGGAGGCTTTCAGGTTTAGACGAAACTAGTGTAAAAAGTTGTCTGCTCGTGCTTAAATTTGATAAATGTTGTAATTGGGAAGCTATCCAAGAACAATTTGCCACCTCGTAAATCGTCAGTATAAAAGGATCACGGTATGAGTTTAAATGAACAAGATCGGGTTGTAATAACAGGTATTGGTGTTTTCACCCCTATAGGCAACAACGTTAAAGAGTTATTATCATCCTTGCAAAACGGAAGCTCCGGGATTGTGTCAATAAGTGAATTGGGGCTTAAACCACCTCAGCATTTTCTCCAGGAAAGAATTAAAGACTTTTTGAAAAAAGCCAGAAAGCGTATTGAAAACACGGAGCTGACGAATTTGGAATACGATAGATTATTTGAATACCTGGACGAATATCTGATAAACGAATATCTGTCGAATGTAAAATCTTCCAGAGTAAAATACGTTGGAATAGTAAAAAATTTCAAACCCGATGAATTTATATCAGCTAAAGACGCAAAAAAAACCGATAGATTTCAACAGCTAGCACTGGCAGCCAGTGAGATGGCAAAAAGAGACGCCGGACTTGCGCCCAGCATCACCGATTTCTACCCCTCTGACAGAGTCGGAGTAGTGGCAGGAAGTAGCATGGGGGGCATGAGCACCTGGGAAGAAACATTCATGAGATTTTTGACCCAAGGAGTCAGGAGAGTAAGCCCGTACTTGATGACAAAACTTCCTGTGGACATGGCCGCAGGTGAAATTTCGAGAATCCAGGGAGCAAACGGCCCAATTGAGTGTCCTGTTGCAGCCTGTGCTACCGGTGCGCTGGTAGCAGGAAGAGCTTACAAACTGATAAAATCCGGTTCACTGGACGCTGTTTTCGCTACCGCCTCAGAAGCCAGCTTATCGCACCTTGGTATCACGGGATTTGAAGTAACCAGAGCTCTCTCCACGAAAGAATACGAAAATCCCACTAAGGCATCCAGACCTTTTGATAGAGATAGAAGCGGATTCATAATGGCTGAAGGGGGAATATGTTTATTAATGGAAAATCTTGAAAACGCCAGAAAGAGAGGAGCAGAGATTTATGCAGAGGTAATAGGGTTCGGAAATTTTGCTGATGCTTACCATCCCACTCAGCCAGATCCTGAAGGCAAATATGCTGCTACGGCCATAAGGTATGCTCTCAAGGACGGAAAAATTAACCTAGACAAAGTCGATTATATCAATGCTCATGGGACTTCAACACCGATCAATGACAGAATAGAAACTAAAGCAGTCAAGACAGTTTTTGGAGTCGAACTGGCTAACAGGATTCCGGTTAGCTCCACAAAATCGCTTTCCGGGCATTTGATGGGAGCGGCAGGACTTCTGGAAGTAGCTGTATGTGCACTGGCCTTGAAGTACCAGTTTTTACCACCAACCATCAATTACGAAAATCCCGATCCTGAATGCGATCTTGCTGATTATGTGCCTAACGAAGCAAGGGAAGCAAAAATCAAAATCGCTCTTTCCAACTCTTTTGGTTTTGGAGGCCGTGATGCTGTAGTTGCGCTTAAAAAATTCGACTAACTCTTATCCTGATAATCGAAGCAACAGATGAAACTTAAGAAAAAATGACGATGACAACTGATAACGCTGGATTCCTGCCTGCGCAGGAATGACAAAGGATAATGCGATAATGCAAGGATGACAAAGGGATAATGAAGGAATGGCAGATGGACAATACCAACGTCATTCCCGCGAAAGTCGTGACCGAGCTGGGCTTGGCGGGGATCCAAGTCCCTGACTGAAGTACAAACTCATCGTAAGTTCCTCACCTCGGTCGTTGAAAAGGGAGTTTAGTATTAACCTAATAAGAAACCCTTAAACTGAGTAGAAATCCATATCTCCCCGCACCCAAGATAGGATTTGACATTCCTTGGTATATCTCCTATAAACTTCGGGATGCTACAATAGTTTTTCCCCGCCTAAAACACGCTAAATTAGTGAAATCTAAGCATACAGCGTTACAGTCTAGGGGGATGACAAAAAAACAGATACGGTGTTGTACATGTCCGAGAAATAGTCCAAATTGAAATCAAGGAGGAAATCTGGAAATGGAAAAGGTTGTCATTGCAAGTGCTGTTAGAACTGCAGTAGGAAGTTTCGGACGTAGCCTGAAAGATGTGCCTGCTGTGAAACTGGGAATCGTTGCGACCAAGGAAGCACTCAACAGAGCTAATCTCAAACCAGATGATGTTGACGAAGTTATCCTCGGCAACGTATTGCAAGCTGGCCTTGGACAAAATACTGCCAGGCAGGTGTCGATCGGTTCAGGAATACCACAGGAAGTTCCGGCTTATACTGTTAACAAAGTCTGTGCATCAGGCTTGAAATCAGTATTCCTCGGGGCTCAGGCCATAATGACCGGTGATGCGGAAATTGTGGTTACGGGGGGTATAGAAAACATGAGCAGGGCCCCGTATTACCTAAACAGAGCTCGTTGGGGAATTCGGATGGGGCATGATGATTTTGTAGATGGCATGGTCTTTGACGGACTTTGGGATATATTCAACAATTACCACATGGGTATTACTGCAGAGAATATTGCGAAGAAATTTAACATCAGCAGGGAAGAACAGGACCAGTTTGCTTTGGAGAGCCAGCAAAAAGCCGAAGCTGCTATCAAGGGAGGAAAATTCAAGGAAGAAATCATACCGGTAGAAATTCCTCAACGGAAAGGAGATCCAATAATATTCGACACCGACGAACACCCTCGCTTCGGGACAACGTTAGAAGCTCTGGCAAAATTAAAACCTGCTTTTAAGAAAGATGGTACCGTAACTGCAGGAAATGCGTCGGGCATAAATGATGGTGGGGCTGTTGTGGTGCTGATGAGTGAAAGCAGAGCCAGTAAACTGGGCGTGACACCACTGGCTACAATAAAGTCTTTTGCTTCTGCCGGTGTTGATCCCGCAATTATGGGTACCGGCCCAATTCCGGCAAGCAAGAAGGCCCTGAAAAGGGCAAACTTGACTGTTGACGACCTGGAACTCATTGAAGCAAACGAAGCTTTTGCAGCTCAAGCCATTAGCGTAAACAGGGAAATGAAGTGGGATACAAAAAAGGTTAATGTCAATGGAGGAGCAATAGCTCTCGGACATCCCATCGGGGCATCGGGAGCCAGGATCCTAATTACACTTCTATACGAGATGAAAAGAAGAGACTGCAAAATAGGACTTGCTACACTCTGTATTGGAGGTGGCCAGGGTTCAGCGATAATTGTGGAACGCTAAAAGTATATGGAGGTTGATGCCATGGAATATCAAAATATTCTATTCGAGAAAAAAGAAAATGGAGTGGCAGTTGTAACTTTTAATCGCCCGAAAGCCCTGAATGCACTCAATAGGGCAACCCTGGAAGAACTTGCAGATGTTATCGAGAACATTAAAAAAAG
>QMLL01000279.1 GCA_003646715.1 Deltaproteobacteria bacterium | reverse complement strand
GCAGGATCTACAAAATTTTGTTTTTTTCGGTGGCGGGGGTTTGTCAGCGAGAAGAACGGCTTGCATTTTTCGCAGAAGCTCTTCTATGGTGCTTTCCTTCTCTGGAGTTAGGACTACCCTTTTCCTTTTCCTTTCTTTGGGGAAAAGCAGAACTCCCTCGAATTCGAGCCCTTTTTCGTGTTTTAAGTAATAGAGGTAATAGCATAGCTGTAATTCAGCCGCTTCCTCATGTCTGGACGATTTTTTCACCTCAGCCACCAGATTGTCCTGGAACAGGTCTATTTTCAGGAGCTGATCAACGAAGATCTCTTTTCTTTCTCGTTTGTAGGACTGTTCGTGAATCAGTCGGCCGAGTATCAAAAACGGGTTTTCTTTGTCTGAGGTTAAGCGGTGAAAATATAACCAGGCTTCCCTGGGACAAACCTGGTAAGAATAGAAAACTGTCGCATTAATTCTCGGAAGAAGTTCCATCATTTATCCCACCCCTCTAAATAAATGCATAGTTTGAGGGCCCTTCCTCGTCGGGAGGATGTTGTAATCCAGTGGTTGAACTGTAATCCAGCTCAGTTACATATACTCCCAGATCTTGATCGGCCCAGAACCATTTATTCAAGAACTTTGAAACCCAGTATATAGGGACAGGAACTAATAATTCCGTTAATCTCCATCTTTCGCCATTTTCTTTAAACTTGATTGCTTCATCTAAAAATGAATCTGGCAGTACATCGATAGACGCACCTCCCCGCCTACGAGTCATAAAATAGCCACGCAATTTCTCATCGTTTAAATCCAGGGTATAGCAACCTAAAATTTCGCGAATGGCAGCAAGGTGATTTATGCCCTCTTTGATTTCATCCTGGTATGATTTCTGAGCCATAATGACTTCATATAACTTATTTGCTGCTTCAGCTAAATCGTGATCGGTGGGTGAATTCGGAAGGCCTTTTATAATCGAGAGGCTTGATTCCAGAAGATCTGAACCATAAATCGTTACTGAACCTGCGCCCGGAATTGTGTGGATTATGACCGGCACCGGTTGTTGTTCACAACGGCGGTTGACTCTGCCCATTCTCTGAACGAGTGCATCTACAGGGGCCGTTTCCGTGAAGAGCAAGTCGTATGAAATGTCCAGGCTGACTTCTACTACCTGTGTTGCCACCAAGATAGTACCAGGAGCGGCGTTTTCAATTTCGAGTTCTTTTTTCAGTCGATCTCTAAAGATAAACCTGGAGTGGAGCAAAAGCAGTTTGTCGGGGGAAATTCCGCTTTCGCTGAGGGTTCGATAGAGTTCCTGAGCCGAACGCACCGTGTTAACAATTACCAATACTCGTTTCCCCCGGGCAGCAAATTCAGTTATTTCGGAAATGTTCTCGAAAATGGGAAAATCACGGAATTGAAGGAAGTGTCTTTTTCTTCTCCAGAGCGAGCCTTCTGCTCTGATTTTTTTAATCGGATCTACGAGTTTCAAAAGTATGGAGGGTAATGTCGCGCTCGCTATGGCTAAACGTTCAGGAGGATAACTGTCCAGAGCCCCCTTGAGTATTCCTAAGGTAAATGGTTCATAGGCGTGGATCTCATCAAAGATCACCGTTGCCTTTTGAGAGAGAGTCAGGCGTTCCTCCCAATGTCTGCCCTGGAGATGACCTATGAGAAACTGGTCTAATGTGGCTACAACTACCGGCCTGGCGAATACGGAACTGAAAAAGCGTTGGTCAATTGCTTCTCTCTCTTCATACGTTTTCCGAAGCATATAGCTGGAACGTCCATGTGCAAGACCGACAGATGTAGTTCCATAAATTTTTTGCAGTCTTTTCCACATCGCATTGACGGTTGCCTGCGTAGGAAGAAGATAGATGATTCGACCGGCATCGCCGGCCCACAGAAGAAGGGCTTCCGTTTTGCCTGTTCCCGTTGGAGCCTGTATCGCAAGCTTTTTTGCAGCACTATATGCGACGGCCTTTTTCTGGAATTCTCTGGGATGAACCCCCTTTCCTTTCAGATAACACTGGATTTTCTGCATTCCTTCAGAGAGGAATATATCTTCAGGTTTCTTATGTGCCGATGATAGCCAGTCAGAAAGGTGCAGGACTGTTTTCACGACAGCGAAATCCCCTCGTGGCAGAGTTCGGAGCTTTTCCCGAAGCTTCACTGATTTTCCGATTCGTGTGTCCAGTATTCCAGCGGGAGAGAGATTCAGGATTTTTTCTACTCTGGGCAAAATCTCCTTTCCGATGTAAATGCCCTCTCCATGCAATACGGGAATTAAGCGTTCGATGAAATTGATGACTACATCTATGCCCTCAGGTGGTTTTTCCTGGTGAGCGTAAAGACTCTCTGATAGAGGAGAGTGGTGAGAGAGAACTGCAGCCACTGCAAGCAATGGATCTCCCATAATGGATTTCTCTATAACAAGTGTTGGGATCGCGCTTGCCAGCGCATGGGGAAAAGCCAGGGCTTTCTTTGACCTGACAACCTTCTCCAGCTCTTTAAGTTTCGCCGAAGGAGCTCCGTTTGCTTTTGCTTTTTCCAGCGCCTGGATCGCCAGCATATAAGTCTGAAAGGATTCCAGGGCCTTACCTATGTCGTGTAACCAGCAGGAGAGGATGGCACGCTTCGTGACGTCACCCGGTAGTTTCAATCTACTTGAGATTTCTTTGCCCAGAGAAGCAACCTGCTGGAGATGGTCCATTAAACCCTGATCCGGTTTTGCTAAGGGTTCATCCATGTAAAACAACGATCCTCATACAGGTATATCGGTTTAATTCCATCGATTTCCAGCGATAAAGATAGCGGGAGGAAAGTAAAAAGCATTCTTCGTATTGGCCTTCGGATTCTTTTCCGATTTATTGAAAATGCTATTGGCACAGCTTCTACTATGGGACGGTCCACTTGAGATCCTTCCTTTAGCGTTATCCTGGCCTGCAGGTTCCGTATATCTCCTGGAATTGCAGTACCGGAGAATAGAGGATGTACAGCGGTTTTAAGTGGAGAAATTTTCGGTGGTGATTCGATCCATAATAATTCGTCATCCCTTCCCAGAGATAGTGGATAGGAAGGATTCAGAAAGGCTTCGGCCAAATTCTCCAACAGATCCCTTGGGCCGCCGTATAACAGGGTATATCGAGTATAAAATAGAAGCTCTCTGAAGTAAGGTGAACGTTCGGCTATGCGGTTATCTTTTATCTTGAGAACTGTCCACATATCGCGAGCTCTACCGGGAGGACCTCCCGTATAGGGGGAGGGCTGAGCCAAAACGGATACCTTTAGTTCGAGAAGAGGGCTATCTGGACTCCAGAGATCCAGGTCCGAGAGGCCGAGAGCAGCGCCGGCTATGCCGATCAGAGTAGTAGGTGGCGGTAGCGGCAGTGTTTTCTGATAGTTCAGATCGAGGGGACGTCTGAAGGATGCCACGGGTCCTGTAACAGTGAGAACTAAGAGCTCCATATTTTTTCTACGTCCCTTTTAGCTATTTGAACGGCATCAGACACTGTGGTCACGCTTCCATGTTCAGAGAGTTCACTTTTGACTTCTTCCTCGTTGGCAAGGAAACCGGGATCGATTCCGAAAATCACGGTCTCAATTTTATTTTTAAATCGAGCAAGTGCATTTATGAGGGGCGCAAGCAACAAACGGTAGCTTCCGTCAACAAAATCTGCTTTGAGAGCTTCCAGAAACACTGGATGTTTCACTTTGAGCCTCGCATAGGCCAGGAACTTGGGCGACAGGTCAGACAGCATTCTGGCAGTACGACCGCCTCCCCATAAAATGTTAAGAGCATCTAGTAGGCTTTGTATTCGTTTGATTCGCTCATCGTTTGGTAGTTTAACTACCCAGCGCTCTTCT
>QMLL01000278.1 GCA_003646715.1 Deltaproteobacteria bacterium | reverse complement strand
GAAATAGATATAAAGGAAATCGAGTATTATGATATAATTCCATATCTTTCTTAATATCCTGCTTTTATAATAATCTTTCCTCCGATATCCCTTTATCAAATAAACCAGTGCCATAAAAGGATAAGAAATCTTCGGCTCGAAGATACAATAGGCATATTGACAGGGAATAGCCATGTTCTTAAATCTCTCAACCAGTTTTGTTGCGTGTGTTGTTTTTCCCGTTCCATCTATTCCGGAAAAACAAACAATTATTCCTTTTATAGTCAATACAGATTTTACAAATGGTATATAATTGTGTGATATTTTATTATAAAAGAAATATCGCATATCTTCAATAAACTCTTTGAATCTGAAATGTTTTATATCATAACTCAGTTTGTATCTAATGCATGAGTTTGTGAGAATCCTGGAATAAAAAGGCAATCTTAACTTTCTGGTCTCGATTCTGGATATGAGTCTAAGTATTTTTGACTTATTATGGAGTTCATTGGCAATGCTGACGAGCGGGGATGCTATATCTTTGTTATACAACTCTTTATAAATTGTGTTTACTATATAGATAAAATGAAGAAAAGGCACAAACAAGCCTTTTTTTATGTTAGTTCTAATGTAGTCCACATCGCATTCCTTTAATAAGCTGGACAGATGGATTATATCGGACAGTTTAATTGATCGGCGAGAACTAACCAATTTGAATGCCAACTCAACCAACTCATCAGCGGGATAGGGCATATTTATACCTTTTACTTCTCTTTTATTGCTCAGAATTTTTATTACCCCATAAAAGGGGTATTTATAAGCATAACTATCTTCGTATCTGAGCTCTATTTGCACTGCCTTAACGTCTTCGGATTTAACATATACATTCCCACTGCCCCATGTAGTGATGTGGATATACCCAAGTTTCTCTAATAAATTCCTTGTTTCTTTATCCTGTTCTTTTTCAATAACTACATCAGCATCAGAACTATCGCACTGCGATGTAACACCCTTAAAAACGAAAACGTAATTGATGTCATTATTTTTAAAGTGTTCAGCTAATTTATATACCTCATCGGTTGAAAATTGCATATTTTCTGCTTTTTTACGCACCCGTTCTAATTTTTCGTGACCATATTTGGACTCAAGTTCTTCGCCCATCTTCTCATAGAGCAGATAACAAATTCTGTTATTGACTATAAAATCAACTGGAAGCTTCTCAGGCAGTTTTTTCTCACTCTTTTCTGGATTCACGATGTCCACAATCGCACGTTCTTCTTCCGTTAACATCAGTTTAGCCATTTAAATTTAGAACCTCCTCATATACTTCTTTCATCTTAAAAGCTACTTTTTCATACGAGAACTCATTCAGAATTGTTTCGCGTGCGTTTTCACCGATTTTCGTTCTCATATCTTTATTCACTATCAAATCACTTATTCTTTCTTCAAGCATTTTAAAATCACCGGAAGGAGTGATGAAACCGTTGTAGCCATCTTTGATTATATCTGGAATTGATAAAACTTCGGGTGCTATAACCGGAGTACCACATGACATAGCTTCAAGCATTGTAATTGGTGGGTCTATAACTGCTACATGTTTATTTGTCATTATACTTTTACTAAAAGGTAGAACTAATACATCCGCTGCATTGTATATAAGAGCTTTTTGTTTCTCGTTTAGACTCTCTATTCTTAAAATCATGTTCTTTTCCATGCCATTCTTTTTTGCTAATTGCTGTATCTTTTGCGCGTAAATAGTTTCACCTCTGCCCATTATCATGAGCTTAGTTCTGTCTTTAAGTAAATCTTTAACTGTTATTAAAAAATCCAGAGGAACCTTTATTTCGTTTAATCCCCCTACATACAAAATTATAAAATGCTCTTTTGACAGACCTGACAGACCAAAATACCTTCTAGCTTTCAATTTGCCTATTTTCTTAAAAATGTCGGTATTAATGGGTGGTTTGATATTATACACATTTCTAATACCTAATTCGTCAAAATATCCTATCTCGGATGAAGTGGTAATATATGCACTGATTCCTTTTGGCATGCGTATAGACTTTAGAAGATTAAAATGGGGATTGCCAAAATGTTGTGCGATTACTGTTTTTTTTAGTATTTTCCCATATTGGTAGAATAGAAAATGATTGGCAAAGAAGAGATGCAACAAATCTATATTCCTTCTTTTGTTGATGGATTTGATTAGTTTCAGCATAGAAATATTAAGTAAAGGGTCGAGTTCGTATAGATAAATATTTCTCTTTATGAGGTGCTCTACAAACTTAGAAAGATGAAGATATATCCGCTCTCTTTTCAATGAAGAAACCACGGAAATCTCCAAATCGGTGTTTTCTTCAAGTGCTTCTCTCAGGTTCCTTGTAACTACTCGCATACCTTCATTCCATGGTGGGTAGAGGTCGTATCCAACGAAGCAAATGTGTGTCATATTTTTTACTCCTTATTCTTGCAATATTGATTTATAAATATGTTCAATCTTGTCGATAACTTTGATAAGGTTATACTCCCTTTCAACTCTTTGCCTTCCTCTTTTGCTCATTTCCTCTCTCAGTCCTTCATCTTCATACAACATGAGTAATGCCCTTGCCAGCTCTTCATGATTCCTTGGTGGTATTAAAATGCCTGCATTTCCAACTGCTTCGGCAACTCCACCAACATTTGTTGTAACTACTGGCGTTTCCATAGCCATTGCTTCTATTACTGCAAGTGGTAGACCTTCAGACAGCGTAGATGGAAGCACAAAGATGTCAAAATTAAGCAAATACTTTGGGATGTCTTCATGTTTAATCTCACCTACCAAATTAATGTAATGATTTAATCCTAATTGATTTATTAATGTCAAAAAATAATCTTTATTTTTTCTATTACCGTCTCCAACTACTATAAGTTTTAAGTTCTTGATATCCTTTATCAACTTTTTTATTGCAAGGAGGAGATATTTTAATCCTTTGCCCCTATCCATGCCGGATATATACCCTACCACAAACTCTTCGTCGTCCTTTTTTACATAATATCTCTTTGGATCGAATGTCTCTAAATCCACTCCATTAGGAATATAAATTATTTCCTTACTAACTCCGAGTCTTATGAGTTCTTGTTTTGCTCGCTTAGTAACAGTAGTTATTACATCGGTACGTTTGCAATCACACAGGTAATTTCTTATATTGAAAGATCTTTTTCTACCCCCTCCTAAAGTTCCGTGCAATGTCAAAACAGTTGGAACTTTTGCAAATTTTTTAGCCACTTCCCACCCTTTTAATATAAGTTGCCCCTTTGAACCCTCGTATGGAAACAAAGAAACGCCATAATGAGGTCCATGAACATGGAATATCGAAAATTTTTGCAAATTGTCTTTAAGCCATTTCAAATCAACTATTTCCTGATGTAATCTTATGAAATAATCAAAGTTTTTATCCCCTGATAATGGTATACCTCTTCTTACAATTGTATATCCTTCAAATCTCTCTAGAGGGTTTAAATCCTTCTTAGAAAGTCGCGTAAAAACAACAACTTCATGCCCTCTCTTAGCCAGATGCTTGGAATATGCCCTTGTTACATTCTCCCTACCACCAACTTCTGGGTAAAATAGCCGGTTATATTGGAGTATTTTCATTTTATGAAATCACCTTTATTATTCCTTTTCCCAACTGCTTCAATATCCCTCCATCTAAATCTTTTACTCGATTATATATTGGAGTGATTACTGAGACTCGCATACGTTATATCTCCTCAATTATTTGTATTAACTTGACTTTGTCATTTTATAAATAAAGCTACTTAATTTTATGCGTTTCCCGACCTATTATTTCAGATTAGCCGCAAACAATCTGAGATACCAGGCAAACTGGATAGCAATTTCCACGGG
>QMLL01000277.1 GCA_003646715.1 Deltaproteobacteria bacterium | reverse complement strand
CCCGATGATATAAGCGATAAGGTCCGGGTTAAAATTGCCGATAATTCCAACGCCGATGTTTACGACACCTCAGATGCTGATTTCAATATTATGGGTTCTGTTACTGTGAGCGTACCTAACGGAGGAGAAGTATGGGTAGTAGACTCAGCTTACGATATTACCTGGACATATCACGGTTCAATTGCCAATGTCAAGATCGATTATTCAACCGACGGCGGTTCAAGCTTTCCTTATAATATTATCGGTTCAATTGTCGCGGCAAACTTAAGCTATAATTGGACTGTTCCCGATACTATATCCAATGAGTGTATGGTTAAGGTTTCCGATGCTCTCTACCCAACACTGGTTTCTGATACTTCAGATGCTTATTTTAAAATAAGAGGAGATTTAAGGATTACCGTGCCCAACGGAGGCGAAGGGTGGCAGATAAATTCATCTCATTATATCACCTGGGTAAGGACAGGTTCTATTGCTAATGTAAAGCTTGAATATTCTACTGATTCAGGCTCAAGCTATCCCCCGGCTAATTTAATTATCTCATCGACCGATGCTTCGACCGAAAGCTATACCTGGTCCATACCGGACAATCCTTCTGCCCAGTGCCGCGTGAAAATAAGTAACGTCGATGATTCAACAGTAAGCGATGAATCGGATAATGATTTTAGTATAAAAGGTTCTTTGACTCTAACTGCGCCCAATGGAGGAGAGGTTTGGATTGTCGGAGACACAAACCGCCAGGTTACCTGGACTAAATTCGGCAATATAAGCACGGTAAAATTGGAATATTCAACAAACGGCGGAATAGACGCTTATCCTAATCTGATTGCTACCGGTGTATCGGCAGCAGCCTTAAGCTATAACTGGTCTCCTATACCGGATATTATCGGAAACGAGCTTCGGGTTAAAGTTACCGACGAGGGCGATGCTGATGTCTATGATACTTCAGATGCTAATTTCGAGGTTAAAGGCTCCGTTACGGTAACAAGCCCCAACGGTGATGAGATATGGCGTGTTGGGGAAAGCCGTAATATTACCTGGTCAAAGACAGGCTCAATCGGAAATGTGAAAATAGAATATTCAACTAATGGAGGGACTTCTTATGATTATACTATTACTACAGGGACTCCTTCTGATAGTCTTTCTTTTCCCTGGACAGTAGCCGATGCCATAGGGGATGCGGTAAGAGTCAAGATTACTTCTGTTAATGATTCAAGCGTAAATGATGCCTCAGACGGTAATTTCATTATAAAGGGTGTTTTGGACCTGACTTCTCCTGATGGGGGAGAAGTCTGGATTGTCGGGACAACTCACAACATAACATGGAACCGTACAGGAAGCATTGCCAATGTGAAATTATTGTACTCGACAAACGGCGGCGGGACTTATCCCAATACCATTGCTGCCTCAACCGATGCCTCAACCGGAAGCTACTCCTGGACAGTAGCCGATGCTATAGATAACGATATAAGGATAAGGGTGGAAGACGCGTCAGATTCAACAGTCTATGATGAATCCGCTGCTAACTTTGAAATAAAAGGCGCTTTAACTTTAACCAGCCCCAACGGAGGAGAATCGTGGGTTGTGGGTTCGTCTCATAATATCACATGGAGTAACAGCGGCACTATCGCCAATGTCCAGTTAGAGTATTCGACCGACGGCGGAAGTACATTCCCCAATGAAATAGTTGCTTCAACCCCCGGAGCTGATTTAAGTTACACCTGGAGCTCCATACCTGATGATATATCTTCGACGGTAAAGGTAAAGATAAGTAATGTGGCCGACCCTTCAGTTTATGATATATCCAACGCTAACTTTAAAATAATCGGAGCTTTGACTTTAACCAGCCCCAATGGAGGAGAGGAATGGGTGGTTGATTCAACTCATAACATAACATGGACAAGAACCGGCTCAATCGCCAATGTCCGGTTAGAGTATTCGACCGACGGCGGTACAAGTTATCCTAATGAGATAATCGCTTCGACTCCCGCGGCGGGTTTAAGTTATTCCTGGACAATCCCTGACGCTATAGGCACGGCTGTAAGGGTTAAAATATCCGATGCTTCTGATGTGGCTGTTTATGATACCTCAGACGCGAATTTCTTAATAAGAGGCGGCTTTGATGTAACTTCACCTGACGGAGGCGAAGTATGGACAGTGGGAGATACCCACGATATAACATGGACTACATACGGTACAGTTGCCAATGTGAAGCTTGATTATGCCACAGACGGCGTTAATTTTAATAACCCGATAGTTACTTCGGTGTCTAATAATAATTCTTATTCCTGGGATATTCCTGATGACATATCTTCAAGCTGTAAGATAAAAGTATCCGATGCCTCAGACTCTTTAGCCTATGATGTATCAGCCTCGGCCTTTAAGATAAGAGGAGCTTTTACTTTGACTACCCCTAACGGCGGTGAGATATGGATTGTTGACTCTGTGCACAATATAACCTGGCTAAGGACAGGGAGTATTGCCAACGCAAAATTAGAGTATTCCAATGACGGCGGCTCAACATATGGATTTACAATTGTCGGTTCAACTGACGCTTCGGCTTTAAGTTATTCCTGGACTATCCCTGATACTATCGATACGGATATAAGGGTAAAGATATCCGATTCAACTGATTCGACGGTTTATGATGAATCAGACGCCGATTTTGAAATAAGGGCGTCCCTAACTTTAACTTCTCCCAACGGCGGAGAATCCTGGGTTGTCTATTCTTCTTATGATATTACATGGGATTATACCGGGACCTTCTCTACTGTAAAATTAGAATATTCGACCGACGGCGGAGGGACTTATCCCAACGAGATAACAGCTTCAACAAGCGTAGGAACAGGCGGCTCTGGAAGTTATTCCTGGAGTATCCCGGACACAATTAGTTCGTCCGCCAAAGTTAGAGTTACAAGTAATCAAGACGCGAATGTATCCGATACTTCAGACGCTGTGTTTAAAATAGTCGGAGCCTTTACTCTAACCAGCCCTGACGGAGGAGAAGAATGGCTGGTAGATTCTTCTCATGATATCACCTGGGTTAAGACTGGTTCAATAACGAGCGCCCGGTTAGAGTATTCAACCGACGGCGGTACAAGCTACCCCAATCTGATTGTATCAGCAACTCCGGCGGCAAACTTAAGCTATACCTGGGACCCCATACCTGATGATATATCCCAGACAGTTAAGGTGAAAATATCCGATGCTTCGGATTCAACTGTCTATGATGAATCAGACTCAGACTTTACTATAAAAGCCGGGTTTACCTTAATCTCACCTAATGGAACTGAAATATGGATTGTAGGAGATTCTCACGATATAACCTGGACTAATACAGGGACTGTCTCTAACGTGAAACTTGAGTATTCAACCGACGGCGGAAGCACCTATTCTAATGAAATAGTTGCCTCAACTCCCAACAACAATTCTTATTCCTGGACTGTTCCCGACAGCATTGGGACAACCTTAAGAGTAAGAGTTTCAGATGTCACAAATTCCAACGCCAATGATTCCTCCGATGCCAATTTTGAGATAAAAGGTTCTTTAACTTTAGCCTCTCCCAACGGCGGAGAAGACTGGACCTATAATACAGCGCATAATATCACATGGACTAAGACAGGAACGATTGCCACGGTGAAATTAGATTACTCAACAGATTCCGGCTCAACATATCCTAATAATATTGCTTCAGGTATAGACGCGGCAACAGGGACTCCTTACGCCTGGACAGTTCCCGATGATTTATCTACGCATGTGAGAGTCAAAATTACTAATGAAGCCGATTCCGATGTTAATGATGCCTCAGATGCCGACTTTACAATAAAAGGCTCCTTAACTCTGGTTTCTCCCAACGGCGGAGAAGTCTGGATTGTGG
>QMLL01000276.1 GCA_003646715.1 Deltaproteobacteria bacterium | reverse complement strand
CTGTAGCGAACTAAGTCTACGGCCGACTGAGGAACAACGAGCCTTACCCTTGCTTCCGATGGCTTTATGACATAGGCTATTGTTTCTCCCTTGCGCACAAATTTCCCCGGCAAATCTTCCGGGGCTTGGATTATGAAAATTCCGTCAACCGGACTTTTTATTTTTAGCTCACTGAAGCGCTCGCGGGTTCGTCTGAGTTCTGCCTCGGCTGCTTTGATTTCTTCTTTCAACATTTCTGCTTTGACTTTGTCCTGAACCCTGTAAACATCGTAAGCTATCCGAAGTTCTCGAACATGGCTTTCCAGAACCTTTACTTCTGCTGGCAATAAAGGATCGTAGCAAGCTATAAGTTCCTGACCCTTCTTTACGCTGGTGCCTGATGTCAAAAGAACCTTCTCAATAAATCCGTCGGTTCCGGCTCGGACAATAGAACGATCGGGTATCCAGGTCACTCCTTCCACCATTGTTCGGTAAGGAAATGGAGCATAAAAAAGCAAAAACAGCAGAACAAGGACACATGCGGAAATTATTGCCACTGCATGTTTTCGTTTCTCTCTTAAAGCCTCGTTTTCTAAAAAAGAAGAGATAGCTCTCTTTATGGGTAGGATTAAAATGGTTATCACTCCCCAGATAGCAATGATAACACCCACAACGAAGAATTTGCTTGCAACGAATAGTATGATGACAAGATAGATGAATATCCGATATATGAAGGCAGCAACCGTGTAAATTACGAACCATATGCGTTCTCCGGTGGTTGCAACTATTTCTTCCAGGTCTTTAACCCTTAAGATATATCGCTTAAAAAGGTAGCCAAAGTAGTTGATCCCACGGGGACCGAGATTGGGTATTTCAAGTAAATCGGATAGAATGTAGTATCCGTCGTAACGGAGTAGCGGATTGCCATTAAAAAGGAGAGTGGATACTCCAGCGATCAGTATGACGTTATAAGCTATTGCCCTGGCTATGCCCGGCTCCATTCCTGTCCATGCCATGAGAGCAAGGGAAGCTATGAACAGCTCCACCATCATTCCAGCGGCTCCCACCACGATCCTGCGCCACTTTTCAGGAAATGCTGATGCCGACGTTGCGTCAACGTATGGAATGGGGTTAAAAACAAGTAGCATTATTCCCATTTCGTGAACCTCGCCCCCCCACCTTTTCACTGCAAGAGCGTGTCCGAACTCGTGGAAACACTTTACGATCGGAAACGTTAGCCACAGAAGAAACAGATTTTTGGGTGCAAGGACCCTGTCCGTAATGTTGCGAGTAAGTTCGCTCCAGTGCGGTGCTGCATTAAAAATGGCCGTAGTAAGAACTGCCAGCCAGATCAGTAGACCGACCTTGCTGAAGATAAGTCTGCCCAGGGGAGATAGAAAGTTTACAATTTTTTCAGGATCAAAAAGGGGAATTCGGATAGCAAAAGGGCTGCCGATGGATTGCTGCCATTTTATCTTTTGTTGTTGTTCGTAACGTTCGAGTAGCTCACGAGTATCCGGGGGTACATCACTCTGCAACAGGTCAGAAACATGTAGCTGGCTTAACAGCTGAATTATTTCTTCCTGAGTGGGGAGTTCTTCTCTCCTGTGGCCTTTTAATAGGTCCCAGATTTCCTGGACGGTCCTGCTGCCATTCATGAGACCTATGATTTTATACGCGGATGGCGTAAACCTGTGAACTTTCCCTGAGACATGATCGAGAAGTATGTACCACAGTTCACCCCGGTAGTGATGCCTTCGCAGATCCACGTGTGAACGTAACCTGGGTTTCAAGTTCGCCACTCTGTACCACGATGGGCTGTATAATGATTGAACCATGGCTTTCTGCCTTTTATTGATAAACGTTTACATCTTATGGCCACCACTTCCAGAGTTTGATTTTTAACCAATCGATAATATCGTGAGTCCAGATCCAGATAAGTTTTCTCTCGTCCACGTAAATCTTGGCCACTCCTTCCATACCTGGTCTCAGACGTGCCGATTTCTTTTCAAGCCGGGCTTCAACACGGAAAAAATTCTTCCCTTCTTTGCTGATAGCTACAGGAGTAATCTCCGTGACAGTAAAAGGAAATGTTGTATCCGGCATAGCCGATAACACGAGTTCTCCTTTTTGCCCCGTAGTGACTTCATCTATGTCTTTTTCTTCCACCTGGAGGATTATTCGATACCCTTCCAGAGGTGCTATTTTGTAGAGTTCCTGCCCGCGTTCTACGGGAGATCCTATGGACTGGCTCAGATCTCCTGAAATTACCACGGCATCAAACGGTGCTTTTATCTGAGTACGAGCAAGGTGTTCGTTTATGAGGTTCAGTTTTGCCCGAATCTGTTGAAGTTGAGAATTTACGATACGAATCTGAGCTCTGTCGTGTTCTGCCATAGCCTTTCGGTAGCTTTTTGAAAGTTCTTCTATCTGGCTTTTCAATTTTAGCTGTTCGATTCTGAGATCCCGGTCGTCAAGAATCGTCAGAAGATCGTCTTTGTGCACTACGTCGCCTGCACGTGCAGGAGCTTTAAGGATATAGCCATCAAACGGAGCCGAGACAGACATCTGCATGGCACCTTCAAGTGCAGATTGAGCAGTTACCCTGTAGTCTCCCTTGGCAAAACAAAAGAATATTATCAGCGCCGCTACACAAACGGTGATAAGTTTCAGGGCGTAATGTGATGGTCCCACCAGTTTCTTGACTTGGTCATTGAACGAATCCAGAATCTTCCTGATTAACCATCTGTTTTCTTTGCGTTTCTCTTCAAGGATGGGGCCGGTTAGAGCGAATAATGTTTCGAGCAGTTCAACTGTATCTTGGTCAAAAGGCTTATCGGGAGTTCTCTCCAGTGTTATAGCTCCAATTACCTTTTCGTTGTGTATTAGTGGGACTGTGCAAATTGCTCTGCCATTTTCAGAATCCGCAAGGTGAGAATGTGCCCTATCGACCAGGACTTTCTCTTCGTTTAAACCGGGGTACACTATGGTGGAATACTGGTCTATGGCTTCTTCCATTACTGAACTCAGTGCGCTCACTACGTTCATTTTTTTTCCAAAATCAGATGTGTGAGATATTGCATGAATTCTGATCTTTTTCCCATTCCAGCTTCCATAGCTGACTCGTTCGCACCCAAGTTTTGTCGACAGTTCGGTAACAAAGGATATCGCCGCTGCCTGAAAGTGGTCTTCTTCAAGGCTGGCGGCCACAAGGTCCAGCACAGTTTCAAGTCTGTCCCTTAGTCTGGTGGTTTCAGCTTCTGACTGCTTCAAAATCAGGTTTTGTAACCATGCTATTCCCCAAAAAAGCTCGCGCAAAAGTAGTTTTAGTTCACTTTCTGGCCTTGGTTCTACTTCAAGTGAAACAACACCGAATACTCTTGAATGAACTTCTATGGGGCATGCCACGTGGTAATACCGGTTGTTTTTCGCGGGTTTTATGGAAGACTCAGGCGATCTTGAAAAGATACCGCGGCGTTCTCTTAGAGCCTTTTCACAGATTTCGGAAAGGTGACGAGCATCTGTGGTAGAATCTGGCCATGTAGCCATGGGAACAAACGGCCCCTCGTCGGGTGCTCCTAAAAGGACGAGGCCGCAATGCACCCCCTGGATTCTACTGCTTTGAAGTGCTAGCCATGCTTCACATAGATTCCTGGCGGTTGATGCTTCAACAAACCTGGCCCACAGGAGATCCGCGCTGTGTGTAGAGCCTTTACTTTTAACTTCTTCGATTTTTTTTGTTATTGATTCTATTGCCATCAAGGTAATCCGACCTTAATGATATAGTTTCTGTTTCTGGGGTCCGACTTTTTCGATTTATTAATAATTCCCTTGTGAATTAGAAGTTTAAGCCTGCTTGCTTAAAATCTATACACAGGATTGGACACATTTCTATTGTGGCGGCACCGGATG